>RFFY01000120.1 GCA_003697065.1 Actinomyces sp.
CTCGCCCGTGAGCTGGGCATCGAGCTCATCGCCGTCGACGCTCCCGACTACGGCGGGATCGACGTGGCCGACATCGACGAGGCGGCCGAGCGCCTGGGCCCACTGGGACCCGGTGACGCCGTGCTGGTGAAGGGGTCGCGGGTGGCGCGTCTCGAGCGCCTCGTCCAGCGCCTCGTCGCCTGACGGGCCTCCCGCCGGTGGCTGCATCGGTGCCCGGGCACCGGGCGCCGGTCACCGGGTGCTGGTCTTAGGGCGCCGAGGGGCGGTCACACCCGGGGGTCGGCTCGGAGCAGGGCGGCGGCCTCGGCCAGGTCGGTGACGACGGTGACCGCGTCGAGGGCGGGCGTGAACTCGTCCTCGCCCCCGTTGGTGAGCCCGATGAACGCCGCCCCCGCGGCGCGGGCGGCGCCGGCATCCCAGGTCGAGTCGCCGATCATGACGGCGGCGGTCGGCTCCACTCCGGCGAGGGTGCAGGCGGCCAGTATCTGGTCGGGTGCGGGCTTGGGTCGCAGGCCCGGACGACGCCCGACCAGGTGGTCGACGGTGATGTCGTGGTGGGCGAGGGCCGCCCGGGCTGCCCTTTCGCCCATGAGGGTCACCACCACGGTGGGACGCTCGCCGGCCGCCTCCAGCGCCGCGTCGACGCCGGGCATGCGGCGGGAGACGGCGACGGCGGCCGCCTCGTGGGCCTCGACGAGGGCCGACGCCTCCTCCCAGTCGGGCGTGCCGGCGAGAGCGGCGAGGGCCGCCATGCAGGCGAGAGTGGGCCGGTCCCAGTTGGTGGCGGGCATGTCGGCGGTGGCCGCCAGGCCGGCGGCCTGCAGGTCGCGCCAGGCGGCCCCGTAGTCGGTGAAGGACTGGACGTCGACGAGGGTCCGGTCGAGGTCGAACAGGACGGCGGCGGGCACCGGACGCCGGGATCAGGGCAGGGGCCGGGAGTACGAGGTGAGCATGCGGATGTAGTTTGCCCGGGTCCAGCGTTCGGGGTCGGGCACGGCGGCCAGGCTCATCGAGCCCCGGAGCTGCTCGACCGAGGCGTACTCGTGCTCGTCGAGCCAGTGGCGGAGCCCCTCGATCACGCGGGTCACGTGCTCGGGACCGTGGCGTAGCAGGGCCGAGGCCATCATCGCCACGTCGGCGCCGGCCAGCAGAACCTTCAGCACGTCGGTGTGCTCGTGCACCCCGCCGGTGGCGGCGAGGGAGATGTCGACCACCTCGCGTAGCACGGCGATCCAGCGCAGGGGCAGGCGCAGCTCCGACGACGACGACAGCTCCAGCGCCGGGGTGACGGTGAGGGTCTCGAGATCGATGTCGGGCTGGTAGAAGCGGTTGAACACCACGATCCCCGCGGC
>RFFY01000121.1 GCA_003697065.1 Actinomyces sp.
CCCCCGCCCCCCGATCCCCCACCCGACGAGCTCGTGATCCGCACCGGCGTGGCCGCCGCCCTCGCCGCCGTGGTGGTGACCTTGGTGGCGCTGCGCTGGTGGCGACGCCGCTCGGGTGGTGATCCCGGCCCCGCCTCCTAGGCCGCCGGGCCGGACCGACGCCCTCACCGCTCGCGGCGGCGGGGACGGCCGGACCGGCCGTCAGGCCGACTCGGCCAGGGCCAGGAGGGCGGCCTCCTCGGCCTCGCGACGGGCCTGACGCTCGGCGACGGCGGCCGAGCCCTCGGGGCAGCGATCCACGTAGGCGCACCACCCGCACAGGGGTCCGGGGCGGGCCGGGAACTCGTCGACCTCACACGAGCGGCGGATGTCGTCCCAGGTGCGCCGGAGACCCTCGCTCGCCTCGTCGAGGGTGTCGCGGGTGACCGTCGTGTCGACGCTGCGTTGGCCCAGGTACAGAAGCCGGGCCCGGACCGGGCGGGTGCCGGACTCGGCCTCGAGGGCCGCGGCGTAGAGCAGGACCTGGGTCAGGCGGGCCGGGGCGAAGCGGGCTGACGGAGCCCGCCCCGACTTGTAGTCGGTGACCACGAGGCCGTCGGGTTCGACGTCGACGCGGTCGATCACCCCGCGGAAGGGGACACCACCCACGACCGTGTCGACCCGCAGCTCGGTGGCGTGGACCTCGACCGTGGCCGGGTTCTCGACGTCCCAGAGGCCCTCGATGGCCGACCAGGCCCGCCACTTGAAGGCCCGGACCCCGTCGGCGTCGAGGTCGAGGGCGGCGAAGTCGTCGCTCTCGGCGAGCTCGGGCCACACCATCCGGGCCAGCACCCGGGCCCGCTCGACGGTGCGGTCGGCCGCCGCCTCCCCGCACAGCAGCTCGAGCACCCGGTGGGCGAAGGTGCCCGCCAGGGCGTCGGGCCCCGGCGGGTCGGGCAGGCGGTCGACGTAGCGGAAGCGCCAGCGGCGCGGGCACTGCTCGAAGGTCGACGCACCCGACGGGGACAGAGCCGGGGGTGGCTCCGGCGTGGGGGCCTCGTCGTCCATGACCCCGTTCTACACCAGGTGTGTGACACGGGCGCGGCTCCCGTGCCGACGGCCGGCCCGGTCCGGCTCAGATGTCGAGGGCGTCGGGATCGACGAGGGCGGAGTTCTGCACGAGAAAGGCCCGTCGGGCCCCGACGTCGTTGCCCATCAGCACCTCGAACATCTCCGCCGCCCGCCGGGCGGCCCGGGCGTCGTCCATGGTGAGACGCCGCAGGGTCCGGGTGGCGGGATCGAGGGCGCAGTGGACGAGCTCGTCGACGTTCATCTCGCCCAGGCCCTTGAAACGCTGCCACCGGATGCTCTCGGGCCGGCGGCGTCCCCGGCACAGCTCGGCGGTGATGGCCTCGCGCTCGGCGTCGCTGTAGGCCCGGTACACCTCGTCGCCGACCCGGGTCGTGTACAGGGGGGGCTGGGCCGCGAACACCCGTCCCTCGGCGAGCAGGGGACGCATGTAGTGATAGATGAGGGTCAACAGGAGACAGCGGATGTGGCTGCCGTCGACGTCGGCGTCGCAGAGGATCACGATGCGGCCGTAGCGGGCGGCCTCGAGGTCGAAATCACGGCCCGCCCCCGCCCCCATGGCGGTGAACAGGGCCTGGGCCTCGGCGTTGTCGAGGACCTGGCGGGGCGTGGCCTTGGCCGCGTTCACGACCTTGCCCCGCAGGGGCAGGATCGCCATGGTCTCGGCGTTGCGACCCCGCTTGGCCGGGCCCGCCGCCGAATCGCCCTCCACGAGGATCAGTTCGGCGTCGGGGCCGTGCACCCGGCAGTCGGCCAGCTTCTCGGGCATGCCCGTCGAGCCCAGGCTCGCCGCCTTCCGCTTGTTCTCGAGCATCTGCTTGGAGGCGACCCGGTTCTGCACGGCGGTGGCGATCTTGTCGGCCAGGGCCCGCACGTGGGAGCGGGGCCCACCACCGGGTTCGAACCACTCCTTCATCTGCTCGTAGACGACCCGCGACACGATGCCCTCGACCGCCGGCGTGCCCAGCTCCTGTTTGGTCTGGCCCCGGAACTGGGGCTCGGGCACGGTGACCTTCACCGCCGCCACCAGACCCTCGCGGACGTCGTCGCCGGTGGCCCGGTGCCGGTTCTCCTTGGCCAGGCGGGCGAGCTTGCGGTTGTCCTTCAACAAGACGTTGTTGACCACCCGGGTCAAGGCCTTGTCGAAGCCGGCCAGGTGGGTGCCGCCGTGCACGGTGGGGATGGTGTTGACGAAGGACATCACCGTCGTGTCGTAACCCTTGACCCAGCGCAGGGCGACGTCGACGGTGCAGCGCCGCTCGACCTCGGTCATCTTCGAGCCCACCGGCACCTTTTCGGTGAAGGTGTCGACCCCGCTGCAGGTCACGACCCCGGTGACCGCCTCGCCGATGGAGAGATGGTCGACGAGGTCGGACAGGCCGCCACGCGACACGAACTCGAAGGGTTCGGCCGTGGCCCCGGGTCGCTTGTCGACGGCGGTGAAGCGCAACCCCGGCACGAGAAAGCACGCCCGCGTCGCCCTCTCGCAGATCTCGGCGAAGTCGATGCGGGCGTCGGGGTCGAACAGGTCGCGGTCGGGCCAGAAGCGCACCCGGGTCCCCGTCTTGTTCTTGGAGATGCGCTTGACCTTGCGCAGGGTGTGCGACGGGGTGAAACGCTTCTGGTCGAAGTGGCCGGCGACCCGGTCACGAAAGGAGAGCTGGTGGGTGTGGCCGTCGCGGTCGACCTCGACCACGAGGCGGGTGGACAAGGCGTTGACGACCGAGGCCCCGACCCCGTGGAGGCCACCACTGGCCCCGTAGGCGCCACCCCCGAACTTGCCGCCGGCGTGGAGTTCGGTGAACACGACCTCGAGGGCGCTGACGCGCTTCTTCTTGTGGCGGTCGATGGGGATACCCCGCCCGTTGTCGGCCACCTCCACCGAGCCGTCCCGGTGGAGGGTGACCGAGATACGGTCGGCATGGCCGGCAGCAGCCTCGTCGACCGCATTGTCGACGATCTCCCACACCAGGTGCTGGAGACCGGCGCTGCCGGTCCCGCCGATGTACATGCCGGGACGCTTGCGGACCGCCTCGAGCCCCTCGAGGGTCTCGATGGCGTCGGCGTCGTAGGCGGGAGTGTCACGCGGCGCCACCGTCACCACCTCCCCGGCGCGATCTCGTGCACGGGCCGCTCGGTGCGGCGGGGCACGAGGTCCCGGCGGGTCGCCTCGACGGTGATCGGGACCGGGTGGGGGTCGGTGCGGCGGGGATCGTCGTCCCGGCCCATCAGGGCCAGCACCGGTCCGGGCCCGAGGGTCCGGAGCGCCACCAGGCGTTCGGCGTCGTCGAGGCGGGCCAGGCGGACACCCTGACCGCCCCGGCCCTTGGCCGGCAGGTCGGCGGCGGCGACCGCCACCAGGCCCGACCG
>RFFY01000743.1 GCA_003697065.1 Actinomyces sp.
CGGGTCGCCTACCGCGAGACCCTGGCCCGACCGGTCGAGGTCGAGGGGAAGCACAAGAAGCAGACGGGTGGTCACGGCCAGTTCGGCGTGGCGACGGTCCGCTTCGAGCCCCTGCCCCGGGGAAGCGGCTTCGAGTTCGTCGACGAGATCAAAGGCGGCGTGATCCCTGCCCGCTTCCTGCCCGCCGTGGCCGCCGGCATCGAGGAGGCCATGCAGCGCGGTGGCGCCCACGGCTATCCGGTCGTCGACGTGAGAGCGGTGTGCGTCGACGGCAAGCACCACTCGGTCGACTCGTCGGAGCTGGCGTTCAAGATGGCGGGCTCGCTCGCCTTCCGCGCTGCGGTCGAGGCTGTGGGCACCGAGGTGCTCGAGCCCATCAGCCATCTCACCGTCGAGGTGCTCGACGCCTATCTGGGCGATGTCCTCGGTGACCTCAACTCGCGCCGGGCCCAGGTCCTCGGGACGACCCCGGGTGGGGCGGGGGAGACGACGGTGATCGAGGCGCTCGTGCCCACCTCGGAGATCACGCGCTACGCCGTCGACCTCAAGGCCATGACCGGCGGCACTGGGACCTTCGACGCCGTCCACCACGGTTACCAGCCCCTGCCGGCCAACCTGCTCGACCGCTTGGAACCCGTCGAGGCGTGATCCGGTCGTCGCCGGGCTACAGTGGTCGCACCGGGCCACGAAGGCCCGGTCTACGCAAGTCTGGTCAACCTCGGAGGCGCCGCCTCGGAGGTGTCCTCTCGGGTTATGGGTCGTTCGGCCTTTGATGCGAGTGCGTGGTCGAACGAAACAGCCCAGGAGGGCACCGCAATGCCGACCGGAACGGTCAAGTTCTTCAACAACGACAAGGGCTACGGCTTCATCAGCCAGCCCGGCGGAGACGACGTCTTCGTCCACTTCTCGAACATCGCCGGCGACGGCTACCGCTCCCTCGAGGAGGGCCAGCAGGTCGAGTTCGAGGTCGGCCCCGGCCGCAAGGGTCCCGAGGCCCTGAACGTCCGCGCCGTCTGAGCGCTCCCGGCGGGTCCGCCCCGCCGCTCGATCCGCCACGGAATCGACACCGTCCCCCGGGTCCGACCCGGGGGACGGTCGCGTCCGGGCTCAGGTGGGGCGGTGGGCGACGACGAGGGTGTCGAGGGCGATGCGCTCGCCGTCGGGTGTCGCCACGCTCCGTTCGGCCACCTCGGCCACTTGGACGTCGAGACCGGTGAGAGCGGCGACCGTCTCGTCGAGCTCGTAGCAGACGTCGGGATCGGGCGGGCCGCCCCAGCCGTGCTCGATGTTGGTGCGGTCGTGGGCGACGAGCACGAGGGTGCCGCCCGGGCGCAGCCAGCCGGGGAGACGCCCGAGGACCGCCAGGCGCTCGGTCGTGGGGAGCTGGAGGTAGGCGACGACCACGAGGTCGACGGCCCCGTCGGGCTCCCAGGTCCTCACGTCGGCCTCGACGGTCGTCACCTCGACGCCGGCCTGCTCGGCGAGGCGACGCCCCTTGTCGAGGGCGACCGAGGAGAAGTCGACGGCGGTGACCCGCCAGCCGCGGCCGGCGAGCCACACGGCGTTGCGGCACTCGCCGGCGGCCAGGTCGATGGCGTCACCGGGTTCGAGTTCGCGGCAGTGGCGCTCGACGAAGACGTTGGGCTCGACCGACCAGACGAAGTCGCGGGTGGCGTAGCGGGCGTTCCAGGCGTCGGCGTCCATCGGGCCGACCCTAGCGGCCTCGCGGCTCGGGCCGGCCGCTCCGCCCCCGCCGGCTCAGGCGTCGGCCGCGACCGGCTCGGGCACGACGTCGGGGACCTCGCTGGTGTCGCGGACGTACAGCCAGGCGACGGGGACGAGGTAGGCGAGGTAGGCGGCGACCCGGATGCGCTCGGGGCTGGCGCTCCAGCCGAAGAGACCGGCGAGGAAGTCGTGGACCTGGCTGCCCTTGGCCAGGGGCCCGGAGGTGATCGTCCACACCGGGGCGGCGACGACGCTCCACTCGATTCCGAAGAGCTCGCGCAGCTCGTGCACACCCTTGGCGAAGAGGCCGGCGGCGAACGCCACGAGCAGGGCGCCGGTCCAGTGGAAGAAGCGGCGCAGGTCGAGGTGGTGGGTGCCCTTGTGGAGGGCGACACCGAGCAGGGCCGCGACGACGAGGCCGGCCAGCCCGCCGACCACGACCTCGCCACCGCTGGCCGAGTTGGTCTCGGCGCCGAGGAGGAACAGGGCGGTCTCGAAGCCCTCGCGGGCGACGGCCACGAAAGCGATGACGGCGAGGGTGGCCGGGTTGTGGGCGAGGGCGGCGTCGATGCGGTGGTGGAGCTCGCCGCGGAGCTCGCGGGCGTGACCGCGCATCCAGAAGATCATCCAGGTGAGCACGCCGGCCGCCGCCAGGGCGAGGACGCCCTCGATCGCCTGCTCGGTGTGGCCCTCGAATTCGCCCACCACCAGGTGGAAGGCCACGCCGGCCACCAGGCACACGGCGGCGGCGACGGCCGTGCCGATCCACACCGGCCGGGACAGGCCCGGCTCGTGGCGCTGGTCGAGGTAGGCGAGGATGATGGCGAGCACGAGGGCGACCTCGAGCCCTTCCCGGAGTGTGATCAGAAAGCTGGCTCCCACGGGGGTGATGTTAGGGATACCTAACGCCGCCTGCAAGACGGTGTGACACAGGTCATCAGGAGGACCTGCGGGCAGTGGCCTCAGGCGGGGGGGGACTCGGCCAGTTCCCGGATCCCGTCGACCACCCGGGCCATGTTGGCGGCGTGCTCGCGCCGGCGCGCCGACACGATGGCGGCCTCGCGGTCGGGCATGGCCTCCACCGCGGCGGTCAGACCCGACGGTCCCGGCCCCAGGTGCACGACGAAGCGGAGGCGGGTGCGGCGGCCGCTCAGGCGCTCCAGCTCGAAATGCCATCGGGCTCCCGGTTCGTGGGGATCCGACACCGCCCAGCCGAAGAGACGCTCGGGCTCCCAGGCTGTGACGTGGCTGATCGTCGTCCACTCGCCGATGTTCGGGTGCCGGTTGCGGCCCTCGATCCGCGCCCCGGGTCCCGGCTCGTCGAGCCAACGCGCCTCCTGGAGCTCCTCGGAGAAGCGGGCGGGCAGATTCACGTCGGTCACCAACTCCCACACCCTCGCTGCCGGGGCTTCGATGTCGCGCTCGACGACCACCCCCGGCCCCACCGCCAACGAGGGCGTGCCGTCGGAGGGATGTTCGTTGAGGTACCCCCACCGGTCGAAGTACACGATGTCGCGCACGGGGCGGCGGCGGGCGGGGCGGAACTCGTCGCCGATGGTGTGGGCGACCGGCAACAGCACCACCTGGGTGACGCCGTTGGGGATGCGCAGGAGCTGGGCGGCCTCTTCGCGGCGTTGGAGGTGCAGGGTCGTCCACGCCGTTCCCAGACCCCGGGCCCGGGCCGCCAGGCAGAAGCTCCATGCCGCCTGGAGCACGGAGTCGAACAGGCCGGGACGACCGCTGCCGTCGTGGGTACCGTGGATGCACACCACGACCAGGACCGGCACCTCCTCGAGGTGGCGGGCCAGGTGGGCGGCGGAAGCGGCGACGGGATCGGGGGTCCCGCCCCCGGCCCGCACCGACTCGACGTGATCGATCAGGGCCTGACCTCCGGCGTCCCGGTAGATGCCCGCCAGGGCGGCCCGGGTGCGGGGGTCGCGCACGACGATCCAGCGCCGGCTCTGTATGCCGCCCCCGGTCGGGGCCTGCTCGGCCAACTCGATGCACTCGAGGAGGAGCGATTCGTCGACGGGCCGGGTCAGGTCGAGGCGGCGCCGGACGGCACGGGTGGTGGCCAGGACGTGGTCGACCGCTCGGGTGTCGGGGACTCGCGTGTCGGGGACTCGTGTGTCGGGGGCTCGTGTGTCGGGTCGGTCCGGCATGGCTGCTCCCGGGGTCGCGGACCCCGACAGCATGACCCGCCGCGCCCGTCTCTGTCAGACGGGCGTCATCCCGGTGTCAGAGCGACGGGATCCCGGGCTGCCCGCCCGGCCGGGGCTCGACGGCGTGGGAGGAGAGGACCCACGCCGGGTGGGGGTCCGCCGATCTCGCGGACCGCCCACCCGTGTGGTCTCCGGGGTGCGAACGTGCGCCCACCCACCCGGTCGGGTCGGTTCCCCGAAGCGGTGACCTCAGCGCAGTCCCGGACGGCGGACGACGACCCAGCCCTCGGTCGGGTGGGGGATGACCGACACGGCGCCCGGGGTGGCGCCGGCCAGGGCCAGGGCGGTCCGGTGGGAGTCGACCGAGGCCAGGACGATGCCGTCGGGCCGCCCGGTCGGACCCGGGCTCGTCAATCTCGTGGTGCCCATGCTCTTCCCCTCGTTCGCCGCCGGGGCGGCTCCTGTCCAGCTCGTGCAGCGTCGTGGGCCCGGCTCGGCC
>RFFY01000744.1 GCA_003697065.1 Actinomyces sp.
CAGAACCGCACCGACGTCCAGCGCCTCGAGGACATCCCCGAGGTCGTGCGCGACGCCGTCGTCGCCATCGAGGACGAACGCTTCTGGGACCACAACGGCGTCGACCTCAAGGGCATCATCCGCGCTGCGCGCTCCAACGTCAGCGCCGGCGGCATCTCCCAGGGGGCCTCGACCATCACCCAACAGTACGTCGGCAACGTCTTTCTCGACCGTTCCGAGAAGACCGCCAACCGCAAGGTCGAGGAGCTGTTCATGGCCATGCGCTTCGAACAGCAGTTCTCCAAGGAGTTCATCCTGCTCCACTACCTCAACTGGGTGTACTTCGGGAACGGCGCCTACGGGGTCGAAGCCGCCGCCCGCCAGTACTTCGGAGCCCCCTCGTGTGCCCGGGCCACCCGGGCCAGTGACCCCGACGACCGCGACTGTCTGAAGGTCAGCGAACTCACCTTGCCCCAGGCGGCCCTCATCGCCGGCCTCATCCAGGCCCCCGCCGTCCTCGACCCCTACCGCCATCCCGACCGGGCCGTCGAGCGCCGCAACCTGGTCCTCGACCGCATGCTCGCCAACGGCTACATCACCCAGGCCGAGCACGACGAGGCGGTCGACACCCCCCTGGAGCTGGTCGAGAACGTCACCGTGTTCGACCAGCGCTACCCCGCCGCCTACTTCGTCGAGGACGTCAAGCAGTGGTTCCTCGACAATCCCCGCTTCGGCGCCACCCGCGAGGAGCGGGCCCGACTGCTCTTCGAGGGCGGCCTCGACATCTACACCACCGTCGACCTCGACCTGCAGGCCAAGGCCGAGGCCGCCGTCGAGGCGATCCTCCCCGACAACGGCCACAATCCCGATGCGGCCGCCGTCGTCATCGGCACCACGCCCGCCGACGACGGTCAGGTGCTCGCCATGGTGGGCGGGCGCGACTTCTTCGGCGACGACGAGGACGCCAAGTTCAACCTGGCGTCCGGGAAGGGCCGCCAGGCCGGGTCCTCGATGAAGCCCATCGCCTTGGCCACCGCCTTGTCGATGGGGATCCCCATCACCGAGGTCTACGACGCCCCCAAGGTGCTCGAGGTCCC
>RFFY01000745.1 GCA_003697065.1 Actinomyces sp.
CGACCCGCGTGAGCGCACGACCGGGCCCTTCGATGCCGCCCTCGACGGCCTGCGCCGCCGCCTGGCGCGGTCCCGCACCGGTGGGCGTGACGGCGGCGGGTCTCCGTGACACCATCGGCGGGGTGGACGAGCCCGGAGCCTCCGCCGATCATCCCTGGTCCGACACCCTCGACGACCTCCGTCGCCGCCGGAAGGCCGCCCGGGCCCAGGGCGGGGCCGAGCGCCTGGCTCGGCGTCGGGCGGCGGGACGCCTCGACGCCCGGTCCCGTCTCGCCCTCCTGTGCGACCCGGGGACCTTCCAGGAGATCGGCACCCTGGCCGGTGAGGTGCCCGCCGACGCCCTGATCGCCGGCACCGGCCTGATCGACGGGCGCCCCGTGGCCGTCGGGGCCGAGGACTTCACCGTGCTCGGCGGATCGATCGGCCCGGCGGCCTCGTCCAAGCGGTGGCGCCTGGCCGACATCGCCCGGCGCGAGCGGATCCCTTTGGTCATGCTCCTCGAGGGGGCGGGTCACCGTCCGCCCCGCGGCGACGAGCCGGTCGGTCGCAGCGCCCCCGGCGACCTCCAGGCCCAGGCCCGCCTGTCGGGGCTGGTGCCCATGGTGTGCGGGATCCTGGGGCCCTCAGCGGGTCACGGGGCCATCACCGCGCCCTTGTGCGACTTCGCCGTCATGACCGCCGACGCCGCCATCTTCACCGCCGGTCCGCCGGTGGTGGCGGCCTCCCTGGGTGAGGAGGTGACCAAGGAGGAGCTGGGCGGCCCGGGGGTGGCGGTCGCTTCCGGGGTCGTCCACAACGTGGCGCCCGACGACGAGGCCCTGCTCGCCGACATCCGGGCCTACCTGTCCTACTTCGGCTCCAACGCCTGGGAGCGCCCGCCGCGACGGGAGGGCCCCGACACGGGTCGCCGGCGTGTCGACGAGCTCATCGACCTGATCCCGCGTGACCCCAACGTCGCCTACGACATCCGCCCCGTGCTGAGCGCCATGGTCGACGAGGGGGCGTTCTTCCAGGTCCAGCCCGACTTCGGCGCCTCGATCGTGTGCGCCCTCGCTCATCTCGGCGGCGAGGCCGTGGGCATCGTCGCCAACCAGCCGGCGGTCATCGCCGGGGCCATCGACGCCGACGCCGCCGACAAGGCCGCCCACTTCGTCGAGGTGTGCGACGCCTTCCACCTGCCCCTGGTGTTCGTGGCCGACAACCCGGGGGTGCTGGCGGGGTCGGCGGCCGAGCGCTCCGGGGTGCTGAGGGCGGGGGCGCGTCTGTTCGCGGCCCAGGCCCGGGCGTCGACGGTGAAGCTCCACGTGACCCTGCGCAAGGCCTACGGGTTCGGGTCGAGCGTCATGGCCATGAACCCCCACGACGAGCAGACCCTGTCGGTGGCCCTGCCCGGTGCCACCCTCGGGGCCATGGGGGCGGCGGGGGCGGGACGGGCGGTCGGGGCCGACGCCGAGCAGGCGGCCGCCCTGCGGCGGGCCGAGCTCGACTCGTCGTACCGTTCGGCTCGGGGTCTCTCGTACGACGAGATCGTGGCGCCGGGCGAGCTGCGCGACGTGCTGTTGCACGCCCTGGTCGTCTCGGCGCGGCGGCGGGCCCTGCCGCCGGGCCCGGTGGCCCGGGTGGGTGTGCGGCCCTGACCCCTGGGCGGGTCCGGCGAACCCAGCGGACCCTGCCGGGTCAGGCCGGTGGGGGATCGGGGGCGAGGGCGGCGTCGACCGCGGCGAGGGCGTGGAGTCGGGTGGTGGGGAACCAGGCGATGCCGGTGCTCCCGGCGGTGCCGGCGATGCCGGTGCTCCCGGCGGTGCCGGCGATGTCGGCCAGGTCGTCGGCGCCGACGAGGAGCTCGATCTCGGTGCACCCGGCGATGATCCCGCCGGCGCCCCGGTCCACGAGGCGCTCGATGACCTCGAGGTAGGCCCGACGGGAGGCGTCGAGGAGACGTCCCTGCACCAGCTCCTCGAAGATGATGTCGTGGACGAGGGTGCGGTCGGGTTCGTCGGGCACGATGACGGTGAGCCCGTGTTCGGCCAGGCGCTCGCGGAGGAAGGGCTGCTCCATGGTGTAGCGGGTGCCGAGCAGGCCGACCCGCTCGATCCCCGCCTCGAGCACGGCACGGGCGGTCACGTCGGCGAGGTGGAGGAAGGGCACGTCGACGGCGGCGGTGATGGTGGCGGCCACGCGGTGCATGGTGTTGGTGCACAACACGAGGATCTCGGCGCCGGCATCGACCAGGCGACGGGCGTCGGTGGCGAGGAGCGCCCCGGCGGCGTCCCAGTCGCCGGCCTGCTGGAGCGCCTCGATGGTGGCGAAGTCGTAGGAGCGGATCACGAGGCTCGCCGAGTGGGTGCCGCCGAGGCGGCGGCGGACCTCGGTGTTGATGAGGCGCTCGTACTCGATCGACGACTCCCAGCTCATGCCGCCCAGCAGGCCGATGGTGCGCACGGCCGGCCGGCGCCTCAGGCGAGGCGTTCGACGACGAAGTCGATGCAGGCGGTGAGGGCGGCGACGTCGTCGGGGTCGATGGCGGGGAACATCCCGATACGGAGCTGGTTGCGCCCGAGCTTGCGGTACGACTCGGTGTCGACGATGCCGTTGGCCCGCAGGACGCCCGACACGGTGAGGGCGTCGACGCTCTCGTCGAGGTCGATGGTGCCGACGACGTGGCTGCGCTCGGCGGGGTCGGACACGAAGGGCGTGGCGTGCTCGCTGGCCTCGGCCCAGCCGTAGAGGGTGGCGGCGGACCGGTCGCAGCGGCCGGCGGCCCACGCCAGGCCCCCGTTGTCGTTGATCCAGCGGACCTGCTCGGCGGCGAGGAAGACGGTGGCCAGAGCGGGGGTGTTGTAGGTCTGGTCCTTGCGGGAGTTGTCGAGGGCGGTCTTGAGGTCGAGGAAGGCCGGGCACCAGCGGCCCGAGGCGGCGATCTCCTCGATGCGCTCGACGGCGGCCGGCGACACGAGGGCCAGCCACAGTCCCCCGTCGGCGGCGAGGGCCTTCTGGGGGGCGAAGTAGTAGACGTCGACGGCGGCCGGGTCGAAGCGCAGCCCGCCGGCGGCGGAGGTGGCGTCGACGACGACGAGGGCGTCGGGGTCGTCGGGCCGGGTCGGGTCGACCATGACCCCGGTGGAGGTCTCGTTGTGGGGGTAGGCGTACACGTCGACGTCGGCGGCGACCTCGAGGGGGGGTCGGGTGCCGGGGTCGGCCTCGGCGACCGAGGGCGCCTCGAGGTGGGGGGCGGCGGTCACGGCCTTGGCGAACTTGGCCCCGAACTCGCCGAAGGTGAGGTGGTGGCTACGCCGCCGGATGAGTCCGAAGGTGGCGGCGTCCCAGAAGGCGGTGGCGCCCCCGTTGCCGAGGATGATCTCGTAGCCGTCGGGAGCGGCGAACATCTCGGCCAGCCCATTGCGGAGCTCGGCCACCTTGAACTGGACGGTGGCCTGGCGGTGGCTGGTGCCGAGATAGTCGGTGGCGTGCTCGGCCAGGGCGGCGACGGCTTCGGGGCGCACCTTCGAGGGGCCGCACCCGAAGCGTCCGTCGCGGGGGAGCAGGTCGGCGGGGATGGTGATGTCGGGGAGCTGCACGGGCCCGAGCCTAGGGGTTGGCGCCGCGCCCGCGAGACGATCGTCGGCGCTGGGTCGACGGCGTTCCGGATGGCGGCTCGACCGCCGGCGGCGCTCGTCGTCGTCCGCCCCCGTCGTCGCCGTTCGCAGCGGCCAGCTTGTCGCCGGGGTCGGTGGGGATGGGGTACCAGGTGCCGTCGGTGCGTCGCCGGAGGCGGATGATGCCGGTGTGGACCTGGGTGTGGCAGTGGGCGCAGAGTGAGGCGAGTTGGTCGATGTCGGTGCGGCCACCGTCGGCGTAGGGTTCGACGTGGTGGGCGTGGGTGTGGGCGAAGGGGGCCCCGCACACGACGCAGCCGCCGTCGCGTAGGGCCAGGGCGAGGCGTTGGGCGGTGTCGGCGAGGCGGCGGGAGCGGCCGAGCCACAGGGGCCGGCCCGGCCCGTCGAACACGGCTCCGCTGATGCGGGTGTCGTAACGCTCGATCAATTCGGCGAGCAGTGTCGGGGGGACGGGTCCGGTATCGACGATCTCACAGCGCCCCTCGGGATCGATACCAGCG
>RFFY01000746.1 GCA_003697065.1 Actinomyces sp.
CCGAACGAGGTCTGCACGAAGGACTGGGCGGCCAGGTTGTACACCTCCACCGGACGGTAGGTGCGGAGGATCTCGATCATCGAGACCTCGTCGAGGAGATCGCCGGGGACGAAGCGGATGCGGTCCTGGATGTGGGCGATGCGCTCGTAGTTGACCGTGCTCGAGCGCCGGACCATGCCGATGACCTCGTAGCCCTTGTCGAGGAGGAACTCGGCCAGGTAGGAGCCGTCCTGGCCGGTGATGCCGGTGATCAGTGCTCTCGTCTGCATGGGGGCGTCCTGGGTCGGGGTGTCGGTCGGCGTGTCAGGGGTGGGCGAGCGGCTGGTCCGGTCCGGCCTCGGCGAGGCGTCGTCGCCAGTCGTCGAGGAGGTCGGCGAGGGTGCGGTCGAGATCGATCTCGGGGCGCCAGCCGGTGGCGGCGCGCAACTTGGCGGGATCACCCCGAGAGACGGGGAGGTCGACGGGGCGCAGGAGAGCGGGGTCGGCCTCGAGTCGCATGGGGCGTCGAGCGAGGGCCACGAGCCGCTCGGCGATCTCGCGGACGGGGCGGTCGACGCCGCTGCAGACGTTGTAGGCCTCGCCCGGACTTCCGTGCAGGATGAGGAGGCGGTAGGCGCGCACCACGTCGCGGACGTCGGTGAAGTCGCGGCGAGCGTCGAGGTTGCCCACCCGCACCACCTCGCCGCCACCGAGCTCGTTGGCCACGACCCGGGAGGCGAGAGCGGAGGCGACGAAGCGGTCACTCTGGCCCGGACCGAGGTGGTTGAAGCTACGGGCCCGGACCACGTCCTGGTGGTGCCCGAGCCAGGCCTGAAGGGCGTAGAGGTCGGCCGCCGCCTTGGAGGCGGCGTAGGGGCTCACGGGCCGGAAGGGTGTCGACTCGTCGAGGGGGAGCTCGTCGGGTCGGACCACCCCGTAGACGTCGGCGCTCGTCACCACCAGGACGCGCCCCACCCCGGCCCGGCGGGCGGCGGCGAGGACGTTGAGGGTGCCCTCGACGTTGACCCGCAGGGTCTCGACGGCCGAGTCCCACGAACCCCCGACGTCGGCCTGGGCCGCGAGGTGGTAGACGACGTCGGCGTCCGCCACCTCGAACTCGGCGGTGAGGGCGCCGTGGTCGCGGATGTCGGTGCCCGACTCGACGACCTCGTCGCCGGCGTCGGCCAGGTGGGCCACGAGATGTCGTC
>RFFY01000747.1 GCA_003697065.1 Actinomyces sp.
GCGCACGTCACCGGAGGCGGTGGCCGGTGTGCTCGTGTCGACCCTGGCCCACGTGGCGGCCCACCGGCGGGGCCTCGTCGAGGCCGGCATCGACGGTGAGGACCTGGCGGTGACCCTCGCCCGGGTCGTCGAGTGGAGCCTGGGCCGCGGCGGCGACCGCGATCACGACGCCCATGACGACTCCCGCGGCGACCGGGATCACGACGCCCATGACGACTCCTGCGGCGACCGGGATCACGACGCCCATGACGACTCCCGCGGCGACCGGGATCACGACCCCGGTCAGGACTCCGGCGGCGACCGGGACCGATGACCCGGGACCGATGACCCGGCTCATGGGCCGGACGGCCCAGGAGGCGACTGGGTCGATCGACCCTGGTGGGCGGTGACCTTGGTCGACTACGTTCGGTGGCCGTCCGGGCCACCCGGAGTGCTACGACTCCGGCCTCGTGAACGGGACCCTGCCGCGGGCGGCGGCCGGGGCCCCGGTGCGGAGACGCGCGACATGTGGAGACGTGTGGAGGAGACAATCGAGATGGGTGAGCCGGGGACGAGCGGCACCACGGCTGCCGGCCGTGACTCGAGCCGTGGCTCGATCCGAGGCTCGAGCGACGACCCGCGCCCGGCGCGGGCCGTCGATCGGCGTGGCCACCCCGCCGGCCCCCCGCCCGGCGACCTGGCCGTCGACCTGAGCGGCGACGATGTCGTTGTCGACCTCACCGGTCCCGTCGCCCGGGTGTGGCGGCGCCCCCGTCCCTGGTGGCTGTCGGAGGCGTGGGTCCTGTATGCGGCGCTGGTGGTGTTGAACCTGCTCGACGTCGTCACCACGGCCGCCGTGCTGGCCGCCGGCGGCGCCGAGGGCAACCCCGTGGTGCGCCCCTACGTCGACAACGGTCTGGGCACGGTGTTCGGCGCCAAGCTCCTGGTGCTCGCCGTGGTCGCCTACCTGCTCACCCACTCCCGGGGCTCGCGCATCACCGACTGGGCCCTCACCTTCACCACGGGCTGGTACCTGGCCGTGGTGACCTGGAACTGCTGGGTGCTGCTCGGTCTGTGAGGCCCGGAGTCGGTCTGTGAGGCCCCGGGCTCGGTCTGTGAGGCCCGGCGGCTCCTAGCCTGACGGTGTGGGACCCGTCCCCTCGTCCGCCCGCAC
>RFFY01000748.1 GCA_003697065.1 Actinomyces sp.
CAAGGAGCATCTCCACCACCGCCTGATGCGCCTCGGTCACGGCCACCGCCGCTCGGTGCTGATCCTGTGGGGGTGGACGGCCCTGCTGTCGGTGTTCGTTCTGTATCCGACCTACACCGGTTCGGGGGACGCCGTCGTCCCCGTGGGCATCGGGGCCCTGGCGTTGGCCCTGTTCACCGTCCTGCACCCCCGTCTGCGTCTACCCGAGGTGGTCGTCGACGAGGCGACCCTGGACCGGATCGAGGCGAGCCTGCGTCGCCGGCGGGGAGCGGCGCGGCGCTGAGGGTCGCCGGGGTCCGGCGCTGGGCCTGGTACCGGGGATCGCCGGGGTCGGGCGGTGGGCCTGGCACCGGGGGGTCGCCGGGCCTGTCAGGCGATCACCTCGACGGGAGTGCCGAGGGGCAGGATCGGCACGAGCTGGGCGATGTCCTCGTTGCGCAGGCGGATGCACCCGTGACTGACCTTGCGACCGATGGTGGAGGGATCGTTCGTGCCGTGGATGCCGAGCTGACCGGGGCCGCCGGCGAAGGTCTCGAGCACCTCCGAGTAGCCCGACAGCCCGTAGGCGTACAGGCCGTAGACCGAGTCGGGTTCGGGTGGCTGGAGCAGCTCGGTGATGTAGTAGCGACCCCCCGGCGTGGGGGTGTTGTCGCGGGCGACCCCGGTGGGGGCGGTGAAGAAGAGCTCGCCGTGGTCGAAGGCGTCGAGGCGGAAGGCGGACAGCTCGACGCGGAGGCGGTAGTTGTGGCGCGTGAGACTCACCTGGTCGGCGCGGACCCAGCCCGTGCGTCCGTTGGGCCGCAGGGGAACGAGGACGCGGTACCAGCCGTCGGCCAGCTCGTCGACGAGGAAGACCAGGGGACCACCGGAGGGGATGGGGTTGTCGAGGGTCACGTCGAGGGCGCCGTCGGGTTCGGTGTGGACCTCGACGGTGGGGCCGACGGCCCGGGCCACGAAGGAGAGGTCCACGAGGTCCTCGGGGGGCACGGTGGCGATCTCGGGAGGAGCGCTGGTGGTGGCCTCGTCCGGAGTCACCGGGAGAGTCGTGGACGGGGCGGGGGCGCCGGGGCGCAACACGATGGCGTCGACGTCGACGTCGTCGAGCAGGGAGGACTCGGGGGCGGCGCAGGCCGCCACCAGGCCGAGGCCGCCCAGCAGCAGGGTCCGTCTGTCCACGACGCCCGACGGTACCGCCCCCCGGCGCCGTGTCGGTGTCACCGACGCCCGGGGTGCCCGGCGCCGCCGGCCCCGCTAGCGGGGGGTGTCGTCACCGGTGGCCGCGTCCCCGATCGGCGACTCGCCGGGGGTGGGGGCGACCGCCGCCGTGTCCTCGGGGTTGAGGTCCTCGAGCTCGTGGCCCGCCGTTTCGGGATAGCGGGTCACCACGAGGGCGGCGACGGCCACCGGACCGAGGGCGAGCAGGGCCAGGGCGGGGCCGAGCTCGCCACCCAACCGGTCCGACAACCAGCCC
>RFFY01000122.1 GCA_003697065.1 Actinomyces sp.
CAGGGCGTCGGGCCCCGCTCCGCCCCCAGTGAGCCAGGCGGCGACCGTGTCGGTGACCCGGGTGGCGTTGAGGGTGCACACCAGGGGCAGGAAACCCCCGGCGGCGTCGGCGAAGCCCGCCACCAGCCCCGACGGGTCGACGACGGGTTCGGTCGCCACGGCGTACACCGTGCCCGAGGTCCCCAACGACACCGCCAGATCCCCCGGGCCCAGACCCAAGCCCAGGGCGGCCGCCATGTTGTCGCCGGTCCCCGGACCCACCGGGATCCCCGCCGGCAGGCCGGTGGCGGCCGCCGCCTCGGCGGTGACCACGCCGGCGCTCGCCACCGGGTCGAGCACCCGGGGCAGGGCGGCGACCCACCCGGCACCGGACCGTCCCCCGACCAGATCGAGCAGGTCCTCGCGGTAGCGACCCGTGCGCGGGTCCCACCAGCCCGTGCCCGAGGCGTCGCCCCGGTCGGTCACGTGGGCCCCGGTGAGACGCCAGGTGAGCCAGTCGTGGGGCAGCATCACCCGGGCCACCCGTGCCGCCAGGTCGGGTTCGTGACGCACCAGCCAGGCCAGCTTGGTGACGGTGAAGGAGGCCACCGGCACCAGGCCGCAGGCCCGGGCCCAGCCCTCGGCGCCGAGGCGCCCGACCAGCTCGGCGGCCTCGAACGAGCTGGTCGTGTCGTTCCACAGCTTGGCCGGGCGCAGGACCCGCCCCTGGCCGTCGAGCACGACCAGGCCGTGCTGCTGGCCCGCCACCGACACCGCCGCCACCTCGCTCAGGGCGGGACCCGCCGCCGCGCAGGCCGCCACCAGGGCCGCCCACCAGGCCCCGGGGTCCTGCTCGGCGGCCGGGGGCGACACGGCGGGGTGGGGTGCCCGCCCCCGGGCGACGACGGCGCCGGTGTCCACCTCGCGGATCTCGATCTTGGTCGACTGGGTCGACGAGTCGACCCCGGCCACCAGGGTGCGGGCCACGAGCGCCCCGTCAGGCCCCGGCCCGCTGGACGTAGCGGTTCACCACGTTCTCGAGCGCCTCCTGGCGCCCCGACACCGGGGCCGGATCGAGATCGTGCGCCGTCACGAGCTCGTGGAGGTCGGCGAGGGAGCGCTCGCCGGCGAGGATCGCCCGCCCCAGCTCGCCGTCCCAGGCGGCGTAGCGCCGCTCGCGCTCACCGGTCAGGACCTCGTCGTCGAGGAGGGCCGCCGCCACCAGCAGGGACCGGGCGAGGGTGTCGAGACCCCCGATGTGGGCGTGGAACAGGTCGGTGCGGTCGACGCTCTGGCGTCGCAACTTGGCGTCGAAGTTGAAACCGCCCGTGCCGAGACCGCCGGCGCACAGGATCTCGTGGAGGGCCAGGCTCATCTCCTCGACCGAGTTCGGGAACTGGTCGGTGTCCCACCCCAGACGGGGATCGCCCCGGTTGGCGTCGATCGAACCGAGAAGCCCCAGGGCCGCCGCCTGGGCGACCTCGTGGTGGAAGTCGTGGCCGGCCAGGGTGGCGTGGTTGACCTCGATGTTGATCTTCACCTCGCCCGTCAGGCCGTGACGCTCGAGGAAGCCGGCGATGGCGGCGACGTCGAAGTCGTACTGGTGCTTGGTGGGCTCGTGGGGTTTGGGCTCGATGAGGATGGTGCCCTCGAAGCCGATGCGGTGCTTGTGCTCGACCACGAGATGCAAGAAGCGGGCGAGCTGGGCCTCC
>RFFY01000123.1 GCA_003697065.1 Actinomyces sp.
CAGGTGGATGCCCGTCATGACGACGGCCATCCCCCCGAGGTAGCGGTGCAGATCGAGCAGCCACGCCGGCGTGGCCTTCTTGCCCAGCACGCGGGTCGACAAGGTGAGTCCCCACATGACCGAGGCGGTGATGAGGATCCAGGCGACGATGCCGCTGGCGCGGCTGGCGTACCACCAGACCTGGGGATTCACGGGCGTCCTCCGGGGGAGTCGGCGACGAGGTGCACGTCGAGGGGGCCGAAGACCCGGACCTCGCCGGTGTCGGTGACGCACAGGGCAGCGGTGGCGGTGCGCTCGACCAGCTCCTCGGCCACGGTCGAGCCGCCGATGAGGGCCGCCTTGGCCACCACCTCGGCGAACCAGGCGGCACCGGCGTGCACGCTCACCGACACCAGGTCGGTCTCGGCGGGCCGACGGGTGCGGGGATCGAGAAGGTGGTGGACGACCGCGCCCGAGCTGGTGCGCCAGCGCCGCCGCACCCGGCTGGAGGTGGCCACCGCCCCGCCGACGATGGACACGACGGCGAGGTCGACCTCGATGTCGTAGGGGTCGGCGATGAGCACCGGCCAGCGCGGGGACGTGAACCAGGGGCCGGCGACGCGCACGTCACCGCCCAGGTCGACCAGGACCCGCTCGGCGCCCTGGGCGACGGCCTCGGTGGCGACGAGGTCGGCAGCCAGACCCTTGCCGATCCCCCCGGGGTCGAAACGCACCCCGGCGGGGATCGTGACGGCGCCGAGGGCGAGATCGACCTCGAGGTCGGCCATGGGCGAGGCGGCGGGATCGGGCGGGACGTCGGCGGCCCGGCCGGGGAGGGCGGGGACCTGGCCCGTCACGCCGTCGAGGCGCTCGTGGGTGCGGTCGTAGCCGAGTGACTCGAGCTCGTCGAGCATGGTCGGGTCGAACCAACCCTCGGTGATCTCCCAGGCGGCCCGGGCGTGCTCGAAGAGACGCAGGGTGTCGGGGGACACCATGACCGGGCGGCCGGCGTGGGCGTTGACCGTCGACACCTCCGAGTCGGCCCGGAAGCGGCTCCACAAGCCCTCGAGGGCATCGAGGCGCTGGCGGAGCCGGGCGACGAGGGCCTCGTCGCCCGGGCCCACCAACAGGCGCGAGGCGCTCCCCATGACCCGAAACGAGGCGTCGGTGTAGGACGCCACCGGCTTCGGGGGGGCCGTGTCGGCGGGCGTGCGCACGAGCTCAGCCACTGCCCTTGCTCTTGGGGGGCGGGGG
>RFFY01000749.1 GCA_003697065.1 Actinomyces sp.
CGGGTCGAGCGAGGCGGCGCCCCCGCTGAAGGTCGGCGACGACGTGCGCCACGCCTCCTGGGGCGAGGGCGTGGTCATCGACGTCGAGGGCACCGGCGATCGGGCCGAGGCCACGGTCCGCTTCCCCTCGGTGGGCGAGAAGCGCCTCCTGCTCGCCTGGGCGCCCCTCGAGAGGATCGAACGGGTCTGACCCCGGGCCGGTCCGCCGGCGCCGACCACTCTGCGGATCGGGGACCTAGGTCCCTTTGACGGGCCCCCCTGCTGCTGGTTTCGTGGCGCCCGTGAACGAGCCGACCACAACCCCCGAGGCCGCCGACGTCGCCAGCGACCCGCCGGCCGCTCCCCCGTCCGTGACCGAGATCCCCTACGGGACGGCCCAGGCCGCCTGGCTGGTGATCCTCACCCCCCTGTCCGTGCTGGCCTTCGTCTTGTCGATCGTCGCCCTCGTGGTGGCCGCCAACAACGAGGGCGGTGGGTCCACCGTGGTGGCACCGGCGGCGGGATCGCCCGGCGCCACCGAGGTCACCGTGGGCCTGCACGAGTTCGCCTTCGACCCCGACGTGGTGGCGGTCGCCGCCGACACCGACGTGGCCGTCACCCTCGACAACACGGGAGCGGTCCAGCACACCTGGGCCGTCCTGCGGGCCGGTGCCGATCCCGCCGACGAGTCGCGGGTCACCGAGGACATGATCCTCACCGAACTGGGCCCGGTCGATCCGGGAGCCAGCGTCGCCGGCACCGTGAATCTGCCCGCCGGCACCTACAAGGTCATCTGCACGATCCCCGGCCACTTCGATGCCGGCATGAGCGGAGAGTTGGTGGTGGGCTGACATGGGCGAACCGACCGACGAGACGACCACGCCTGCGCCGGCGACGGGATCCGCAGGGAGTGGTGACGAGGAGATCCACCCCCGGGGCACCTTCTTTCTCATGGTGCTCTTCCTGATGGTGATCGCGGCCATGTGGCTGTGGATGTACGTCCTGTTGTGGCAGAGGGGCTGACATGGAGATCGACCGGTACGAGCGGTGGTTCATGACCGCCACCTTCCTCATGATCTGCGGCGCCATCGCCGCTCTCGTCATCTCGGTGGTCGGTCACCAGGCCTCCCTGGCGACGCCGGCCGGGCGGGTCGTGCCGTCCGAGATCGACTCGACCCCGCCTTTCGACGACCCGGGTCTGCACCAGACCGGTCCCGGCGAGTACGAGCTGGTGCTCGTCGCCCAGACCTGGTCGTGGACCCCGAACGAGGTCCACGTGCCGGCGGGATCGACGGTCACGATCCTGGCCACCTCGCGAGACGTGATCCACGGGATCCGCATCCGTGACACCAACGCCAACGTCATGGTCATCCCGGGTCAGATCTCGGAGGTGAAGGACGTGAGCTTCGACGAGCCGGGCACCTACTGGCTCTTCTGCCACGAGTACTGCGGCATCGGACACCAGGGCATGAGCGCCCGCATCATCGTCGACGAGTGACGCCAGGGAGCATGACGTGACGATCCTCGAACACCCCCAGGACCCGTCGGCCGAGGTCGACACGACGAGCGCCGAGCCCGTCGTCGTCGAGCACCCCCCGGTCTGGCGGATCGACATCGCCGGCGTCACCAAGGCCGACCTGGCCCCGGTGCGGTGGCAGCTCTGGCTCGCCTACGTCGGCTTCGCACTCGGTGCGGCGATGGGCATCCTCCAGGCCGTCGACCGGGTCGACATCGACCTCTACGACCAGGTGGGCCTGGCCAGCTACTACCAGGGCCTCACCCTCCACGGGGTGGGCCTCGCCCTCATCTTCACCTTCTGCTTCGCCAACGCCTTCGTGTCCCTGTTGGGGATGCGGGCCTACGGGCGCCCCCTGCCCCGGGGACTGTCCCAGGCGGCGGCGTGGAGCGCCTGGGTGGGCGTGGCTCTGGCCGGCACCGCCATCGTGATGAACAAGGCGACCGTCCTGTTCACCTTCTACACGCCCCTGCAGGCCACGCCCGTGTTCTACATCGGGGCCGTCTTGCTGGTGATCTCGACCTGGCTGGTACTCGCCGCCTTGATCGTGACCCACCGCCGCTGGCGTGCCGAGCACCCCCTCGAGCGGGTCCCCCTGCTCGGCTACGTCTCGCTCACCACCTACCTGATGTGGTTCCTCGCCAGCCTGGGCATCGCCATCGAGGTCCTGGGCTGGGTCCTGCCCTTCGCCCTGGGCTGGCGCGACACCGTCGACCCCCAGTTCACCCGCATCCTGTTCTGGTTCACGGGCCATCCCATCGTCTACTTCTGGCTCCTGCCCATCTACATCTCGTGGTACCTGAGCCTGCCCAAGCTGGTGGGGGGCAAGGTGTACAGCGACGGGCTGGTGCGGATGGTGTTCCTGGCCTTCCTCATCTTGTTGCCCGTCGGTGTGCACCACCAGTTCACCGACCCCGGGATCCCCTTCACCTCGAAGTCGATCTCGTGGATCCTCACCTTCTTCATCTTCTACCCGTCGACCGTCACGGCCTTCTCGGTCTTCGCCTCCCTCGAGATGGGTGGCCGTGCCCGCGGCGGCAAGGGGCTGATCGGGTGGATCTTCAAGCTCCCCTGGGGCAACCCGGCGGTCGCCGGTCAGCTCCTCGCCGGTATCGGCTTCATGCTCGGTGGGGCCTCGGGCTTCATCAACGCCAGCTACGTGATCAACAACGAGGTGCACAACACGGCCTTCATCGTCGGCCACTTCCATCTCACCGTGGGTACCGGCGTCGCCTTGTCGATCATGGCGATCTCCTACTGGATGGTGCCCTACCTGACGGGTCGGGCCCTGTGGGGGCGCCGGGTGGCCCTGGCGCAGGTGTGGCTGTGGCTCATCGGCGTGCTGACCTTCTCGCGGGGCCAGATGTGGGGCGGCATCGAGGGGATGCCCCGACGCACCTACATCTCGGCCGCCCCCTACGTCGACGCCCAGGGGAGCTCGTGGGACTGGTCGAACGCCCTCACCGCCATCGGTGGGTCCCTCATGTTCATCTCCGCCGTGCTGTTCTTCGTGGTGATCATCGCCACCTTGAACCACTCCAAGGCGGTGACGGGGGTGCAGGAGATCCCGGTGGCCGAGCTGGTCCACGGTCCGAAGCGCTCGTGGGCGATCGTCGACGAGCTGAAGATCTGGGCGGCGGTGGCCATGATCCTGACCGTCATCGTCTACGGCGAGGTCATCGCCCACTACTGGCCCCTCAACGAGGTGGCCCGGGCGGTCAGACCCTGGTGACGGCGTCGTGACGGGGTCCGGCCGCCCGTGCGGGGGGCCGGGCCCCGTGCCGCGTCCGGCGGAGCCCGGGCGCTCTCGGGCGGACGCTCAGGTGTCGTGGATGACGATCCGGAGGCGCTTGTTGCCCTTGCCCTTGGACTCGGTCTTCGTCACCTCGAAGCGGCCGATCTCGCCCGTGGAGGCGACGTGGGTGCCGCCGTCGGCCTGCTTGTCGAGCCCGACGATGTCGACGACGCGTATCTCGGTCACCGAGTCGGGCACGAGGTTGACCTTGGTGCGGATCAAGGCGTCGTCGGCCAGGGCCACCGAGCGGGGCAGGAAGGAGATCTCGATCGGGCGGTCGGCGGCGATCTCGGCGTTGACGCGCTCGGTCACGGTGGCGGCGAAACCCTCCGGGAGGGGATCGAAGGCGAAGTCCATGCGGGCCCGCAGGGGTTCCATGTTGCCGCCCGTGACGACGACGCCCCACTCGTTCCAGATGACGCCGCACAGCACGTGCAGGGCCGAGTGGGTGCGCATCAGGCGGTGACGCCGGTCCCAGTCGAGCTCGCCGTGCACGGGGGTGCCGACCGGGGGCACGACGAGCTCGTCGTCGGGCTCGTCGGCGGCGAGATGGTGCCACACCAGGGGTCCCTTGCCGGTGACGTCGACCACCCGGGCCCGACCGTCCCCCCATGTCAGCGAACCCGTGTCGTGGGGTTGACCGCCGCCGGTGGCGTAGAAGACGGTCCGGTCGAGGGCGACCCGGTCACCGTCGACGGCGACGACGGTCGCGTCGACGGTGCGCTGGTGGGCGTCGCGGAGATACAGGCGGTCGGTGGTGTCGCTCATGGCAGGGATCCGGCCTCCTCGGGGGTGAGATCGACGGTGACGTCGACGCGGACCCGGCCCTCGTCGTCGACGGTGACGGGATGGTGCACGAGATCGTCGCCGTCGGGGCCGACCGTGTCGGTCGGGTCACACGAGTCGACGAGCACGCCCTCGTCGGGGGACCAGGTGAAGAAGCAGTCGCGGGGGTCGTCGGCGCGGCGGGCGTCGAAGGCGAACCACCCGGTGGCGGGGTCGTCACCGACATGGGAGACGATGATGTCGTCGCTGCCGCCGGCCACGTCGGAGAAGAGCAGGGGGCCGCCCTCGGCGATCTGGGCGGCCATCCGCTCGGCCCGGCCGGCGTCGAAGTCGCGGTCGCCGAGGCGGATCTCGACCTTGCCGCCCTGACCCGCCAGCCACAACACGAAGGCGACGAGAAGCACGGCGACGAGCACCCCCGTCACCCCGACCACCAGGGCGCTGCGGGTGTTGATCTGGGGTCCGCGGGCGACGGGCATGGCGGCGGGCGTGTCCTCGGCGTGGGTCCACCGCGTCAGCGGCGGCGGATGAGGGGTTGACGGTGGCGGCGGTCCTAGTATCGCCGGGGCCGCGGTGTCCGGTCCTGTCGGGCGACGCCGATCCCGCCGTTCGGGGTCTCCCGGCGCGTCCGGTCGCCGCTGCCGCGTCGTCGCTGTCGACCAGGGAGGCTCGACCGGTGGATCTGTTCGAACATCAGGGCAAGGAGTTCTTCGCCCGCTACGGCCTGCCCGTCTCGCCGGGCGAGGTCGCCTTCAGCGTCGACGAGGCGGTGGCCGCCGCCGAGCGCCTCGGCCTGCCGGTGATGGTCAAGGCCCAGGTGCACACCGGGGGTCGGGGCAAGGCCGGCGGCGTGAAGTTCGCGGCCACCCTCGACGAGGTGCGCGAGCACGCCGGCAACATCCTCGGTCTCGACATCCGGGGTCACATCGTCCAGCGCCTCTGGATCGAGAAGGCGTCCGACATCGCCGACGAGTTCTACGCCAGCTTCACCCTCGACCGGTCGGCCAAGAAGCACCTCGGCATGCTGTCGGCCGAGGGCGGGGTCGAGATCGAGACCGTCGCCGCCGAGAACCCCGACGCCATCGCCAAGATCTGGATCGACCCCGTCGACGGTCTCGACGAGGCGACCTGCCGGGCCTGGGTCGAGGCAGCCCGTCTGCCGGCAGAGGCCGTCGAGGGCGCGGTCGAGGTGCTGTTGGGTCTGTACACCGCCTACACCGACGGCGACGCCGACCTGGTCGAGGTGAATCCCCTCATCCTCACCCCCGACGGACGAGTCCACGTGCTCGACGCCAAGGTCACCCTCGACGGCAACGCCGTGTTCCGGCACCCCGACTACGAGCAGTACGACGCCACCCAGCCCCGCGACGAGCGGGAGAAGGCCGCCCACGCCAAAGGGCTCCAGTACGTGGGCCTCGACGGCAACGTCGGCGTGATCGCCAACGGTGCCGGGCTGGCCATGAGCACCGTCGACGTCGTGAACCAGGTGGGGGGGTCCCCGGCGAACTTCCTCGACATCGGGGGCGGGGCGAACGCCGACGTCATGTCGGCGGCCCTCGAGGTCATCAACAACGACCCGGCGGTCCGCTCGATCCTGATCAACATCTTCGGTGGCATCACCCGGGGCGAGGAGATCGCCAACGGCATCGTCGAGGCCATGCGGCGTGTCGACATCTCCTCGCCGATCGTGATCCGCCTCGACGGCACCAACGCCGACGAGGGTCGCGAGATCCTGCGGCCCCATCTCAGTGACCGCCTCCAGATGGAAGACACCATGCTCGCCGCCGCCCGCCGCGCCGTCGAGCTGGCCGGCTGACCGGGAAGGAACCGCACCATGTCGATCTTCGTCGACGAGAACACCAGGGTCGTCTACCAGGGCCTGACCGGCTCCCAGGGCCGCTACTACGGCCTGTTGAACCGCGACTACGGGACCCGGGTCGTGGCGGGCACCAACCCCCGCAAGGCCGGCACCGACGTCGAGGGCATCCCGATCTTCGCCACCGTCGGCGAGGCCGTCGAGGCGACGGGAGCGACGGCGAGCTGCATCTTCATCCCCGCCCCCGGCGTGAAGGACGCCGTCATCGAGGCCGCCGAGGGCGGCGTCGAGTTCATCGTCGTCATCACCGAGGGCGTGCCCATGCACGACGAGGCCTGGTTCTACAACAAGCTCCGGCGCGACCACCCGAACGTGCGCCTCCTGGGCCCCAACTGCCCGGGGATCATCAGCCCCGGGCGATGCAACATCGGGATCACGGCCGGCCACATCGCCCAGCCCGGCGGGCCCGTGGGCATCGTGTCGCGCTCGGGCACCCTGACCTACCAGGCCCTCTACGAGCTGAAGCAGAAGGGGATCGGGGTGACGACCTGCGTCGGGATCGGGGGCGATCCCGTGCCGGGCACCTCCTTCATCGACTGCCTCGAGGCCTTCGAAGCCGACCCCGACACCCGGGCCGTCATGATGATCGGCGAGATCGGCGGCAGCGCCGAGGAGGAGGCGGCCGCTTTCATCGCCGAGAACATGTCGAAGCCCGTGGCGGCCTACGTGGCCGGGGTGACCGCCCCGCCGGGCAAGAAGATGGGCCACGCCGGCGCCATCGTCTCC
>RFFY01000750.1 GCA_003697065.1 Actinomyces sp.
ACCGCCACCGATCCCGACCCCACCCGCTTCGGCGAGACCGCCGGGGCCGAGCCGCCCGCCCCGCCGGAGTCCCCCCGCCGGCTCGGGGCGTGGCTGTGGACCTTGTTGTCGGTGCTCGTGTTGGCGGGGACGGCCGCCGGCGTGGCCCTCTGGTTGGCGACCCGGGGTGCCGACGCCCACGAGATTCCCGATCTGAGCGGTCTGAGCGAGGCCCAGGCCGCGGCTGCCGTCGCCGACTACGACTGGACCATCGAGCCGGTCCGTCAGTGGGCCGAGGGCACCGTCGCCGGTGAGGTCCTGGGGACCGACCCGCCCCCCGGCGAGGAACTCGCCCCGGGGGAGACCCTGCGTCTGTTCGTGTCCTTGGGCGAACCCCTGGTCCCGGTCCCGAACGTCGCCGGGCTCGACGAAGCGGCCGCACGCGCCGAACTCGAGACGGCGGGATTGGCCGTCGGCGACGTCGTCACCCGGCCCGACGAGACGGTCCCGGCGGGCGTCGTGATCGCCGCCGACCTGCCCCCCGGGGTCGTCGATCTCGAGAAGGGCACGCCGGTCGACCTGGTGGTCTCGTCGGGCCCGGCGCCGCGGCCCGTGCCCGACCTGCCCGAGGGTGCCGATCTCGACACCGCCTCGACCCTGCTCACCGAGGCCCGCTTCGTCCCCGTGGAGGCCCACGAGTACTCCGAGTCGGTGCCCGTCGGGGAGGTCATCCGCCTCGAACCCTCCAGCGGCGCCATCGAAGAGGCGGGGACCGAGGTGACCGTCGTGGTGTCGGACGGCCCCGCCCCCCGCGAGGTCCCCAACGTGCTCGGGCTCGACGTCGACGAGGCCGTGGCCGAACTCGAGGCGAAGGGCTTCGTCGTGGTGGGGGTGCAGGGTCCCCTGAGCCGACCCGTCCTCGCCACCGACCCGCCCGCGGGCGAGGTGCACCCCTACGGCACCGAGATCCGCATCGCCACCCGCTTGGGCTAGGCCGCGCCGTGACCGGCGGCGTCGGGCGGTACCGGGTCAGGCGGTGCCGGGTCAGGCGGTGCCGGGTCAGGAGGTGATCGCGTCGATGCGGCGGGCGATCTCGCCGGCCACCGAGGCCACCTCGTCGTCGGCGGCGGCGGGATCGGCGAGGACGGGGGCCAAAGCGACGAGCTTCGAGGACCCGGGCCCGGTCACCTTGATGGCGCCCGTGAACAGGGCCTGCATGGTCGCCTGGACGTCGCGCTCGACGAAGATGGCCCGGGCGGTGCCGTAGGAGAGCTCCAGGGTGACGTCCGCGTCGGCGAGGTGGCCGGTGTCGATGGTGAACCCGGTGGTGGTGTCGAGGTGACCGTGGACCGTGCCCTCGCCGAAGGGCACCCCGGTCACGATGACGTTGGCCCGCAGATCGATCTCCGGTGGGGGGACCCGCCCGGCGAACTCGTCGCGGATGGCGCGGGCCTCGGCGATCCAGTCCGGGCTGAGGAAGGGATGCGACGCCACGGCCGGGCACTGTAGCGAGCGGTCCCCGGCGCGGCTCGTCCGAGCCGGTCGGGGTGGCCGTAGCATGCGGGCCATGTCACGCATCACCCGCGAGGAGGTCGCCCACGTCGCCCGCCTGGCGCGCCTCGAGCTCACCGAGGCGGAACTCGACCACTTCACCGAGCAGCTCGCCGCCGTCCTCGATCACGCCGCCGACGTCGAGGCCCTCGACGTGAGCGCCTACGAGCCCACGGCCCACCCCCTGCCCCTGGTCAACGTCCTGCGCCCCGACGAGGTCCGCCCCTCCCTCGACCGCGACGAGGTCCTGGCCCAGGCCCCGGCGGCCGAGGACGGCCGCTTCCGGGTTCCGCCCGTGCTGGGGGAGGAGCCGTGAGCACCGCCCGTGACATCGCCGCCGACGTGAGGTCCGGTCGGCGTCGGGCCCGCGACGTCGTCGAGGAGCACCTGGCGCGCATCGCCACCCGCGAGGACGAGCTGCACGCCTTCAACCTGGTGATGGCCGACGCCGCGCGCGCCGCCGCCGACCGGGTCGACCGGGCGGTGGCGGCCGGGGAGGACCCCGGGCCCCTCGCCGGGGTACCGGTCGCCCTGAAGGACAACCTGTGCACGCGGGGTGTGCCCACCACCTGTTCGTCACGGATTCTCGAGGGGTGGCGGCCCCCCTACGACGCCACCGTCGTGACGCGCCTCGTCGCCGCCGGTGCGGTGGTGATCGGCAAGACCAACCTCGACGAGTTCGCCATGGGCTCGTCCACCGAGAACTCGGCCTTCGGCCCCACCCGCAACCCCCACGACCCGTCCCGCGTCCCGGGCGGCTCCAGCGGGGGGTCGGCCGCCGCCGTGGCGGCCGGCTTCGCCCCCCTGGCCCTGGGATCCGACACGGGTGGCTCCATCCGCCAGCCTGCCGCCCTGTGCGGGGTGGTGGGCATGAAGCCGACCTACGGGGGCGTGTCGCGTTACGGGTTGGTGGCCTTCGCCTCCTCTCTCGACCAGATCGGCCCCTTCGCCCTCGACGTGGCCGACGCCGCCACCCTCCTGGAGGTCATCGGCGGCCACGATCCCGCCGACTCGACCTCCATCCCCGAGCCCGCCCCCCGCCTTCTCGGCGAGCTCGACCGGGGCGTGGAGGGCCTGCGGGTCGGCATCCTCACCGAGCTGTGCGGTCAGGGCATCGAGGGCATCGCCCCCGACGTCCGGGCCCGGGTCGACGAGGCCACGGCCGCCCTGGCGGCGGCGGGCGCCGTGGTCGAGGAGGTGTCGGTGCCCTCGTCGACGCTCGGCCTGTCGGCCTACTACCTGATCGCCCCGGCGGAGGCCTCGAGCAACCTCGCCCGCTACGACGGGGTGCGTTACGGGCTGCGGGTCGACGCCCCCACGACCGGCGAGATGAACACCGCCACCCGCACCGCCGGCTTCGGCGACGAGGTGAAGCGTCGCATCATGCTGGGCACCTACGCCCTCTCGGCGGGCTACTACGACGCCTTCTACGGCAAGGCCCAGCGGGTGCGGACCCTGATGATCGAGGAGTTCGCCGCCGCCTACGAGCGGGTCGACGTCCTCATCTGCCCGACCTCGCCCACCACCGCCTTCCCCCTCGGGGCCAAGACCGCCGACCCGCTCACCATGTACCTCAACGACGTGTGCACCATCCCGTCGAATCTCACCGGACACCCCGCCATCTCGGTGCCCTTCGGCACCGGTGACGACGGGCTGCCCGTGGGGGTCCAGCTCCTCGGTCCCGCCCGGGCCGAGCCGGTGCTGTTCCGGGCGGCGGCCGCCCTGGAGGCGGCGGCTCCCCCGACACCACGCCCGGCCGGAGCGGAGGTCGTCTCATGAGCGCCGCGAGTGTCGCGCCGGGCTGGGAGCTCGTGGTCGGTCTGGAGGTCCACGTCGAGCTGTCGACGGCGACCAAGCTCTTCTGCGGGTGCGCCAACCGCTTCGGCGACGAGCCCAACACCAACGTCTGTCCGGTCTGCCTGGGGCTGCCGGGCTCGCTGCCGGTGGTCAACGCGGCCGCCGTCGAGTACGCCATGCGGCTCGGTCGGGCCCTGTCGTGCACGGTCCGACCCTCGGTGTTCTCCCGGAAGAACTACTTCTACCCGGACATGCCGAAGGACTACCAGATCTCCCAGTACGACCTGCCGACCAACGTCGACGGGGAGCTGGTGTTGCCCGACGGCACACGGGTCGGCATCGAGCGGGCCCACATCGAGGAGGACACGGGCAAGTCGACCCACGTCGGTGAGGGGGGCCGGATCCACGGTGCCGACTACAGCCTCGTCGACTACAACCGGGCGGGGGTGCCCCTGGTCGAGATCGTCAGCCGTCCCGACATCCGCTCCGCCGAGCAGGCTCGCGCCTACGTGAACGAGTTGAGAGCCATCCTCGTCACCATCGGCGTGTCCGACGCCCGCATGGAGGAGGGGTCGCTGCGGGTCGACGCCAACGTCTCGGTCCGACCGGCCGGCAGTGACGAGCTGCGGACCCGCTGCGAGATCAAGAACATCAACTCGGTCCGCTCCCTGGGTCGGGCCATCGAGTACGAGGCCCGTCGCCACGTCGAGCTCTACGAGGCGGGTGAGCGGCCCGTGCAGGAGACCCGCCACTGGCACGAGGACGAGGGCCGGACCACCTCGGGCCGCTCCAAGGAGGAGGCCGAGGACTACCGCTACTTCCCCGAGCCCGATCTCGTTCCCCTCGTGCCGTCCGCCGACGAGGTCGCCGCCATCGACGCCTCTCTCCCGGCCCTACCCGCTCGGCGTCGCGCCGCTCTGGCCGAAGCCGCCGGCGTCGCCCCCGCCGAGGTGGCCGTCCTCGTCGACCGGGGTCAGGACACCTTCGCCCTGGCTGCCATCGCCGAGGGCGCGGATCCGGCCCGGGTGCTGGTGCGCATCGAGAACGATCTCGCCGTCGACGACTGGTCGCGGGTGTCTCCCGCCGCCTTCGCCGCTCTGGTCTCGATGGAGACATCCGGCGAGCTGACCGCCTCCCAGGCCCGCACGGTCCTCGCCGAGATGGTCGCCGGCGGTGGCGATCCCGCCACCATCGCCGCCCGGCTGGGCTTCGAGGCCATGGACGCCGGCGAGCTCGAGGCCGTCGTCGATGCCGTCATCGCCACCCACCCCGACGAGTGGGCCCGCTTCGTCGGCGGCGACGACAAGGACCGCAAGAAGATGGCAGGCTTCTTCACGGGCCAGGTGATGAAGGCGACCAGGGGCCAGGCCGACGGACGCCGGGTGGCGGAGATACTCGGGCGGCGCGCCGCGAGATGACCAGGGGCGGGTCCCCGCTGCCGGGCCCGGGCCGCCACCTGCCGGGCCTCGACGGGTTGCGGGGGATCGCCGTGGCCGCCGTCGTGGCCTACCACCTCCGTCCGGACCTGGTCCCGGGCGGGTGGTTGGGGGTCAGCATCTTCTTCACCCTGTCGGGGTTCCTGGTCGTGGGGCTCCTCGACGACGAGAGGAGGCGCCTCGGCCGGGTCGACCTGGGTCGCTTCTGGGAACGGCGGGCCCGCCGCCTCCTGCCGGCGGTGCTGGCCACCATCGCCGCCACGGTCCTCGCCACCGCCGCCCTCGCGCCCGGCGCCCTCGACCGGGTGGTGGGTGATGCCGTGGCCGGTGTGGCCTATGTGGCGAACTGGCGTCTGGCCGCCGATCCCGGGGGCTACGGGGCCCTGTTCGACGGTGGGGTCCGGCCCCTCGACCACCTGTGGTCC
>RFFY01000751.1 GCA_003697065.1 Actinomyces sp.
ACCCGGGTGGCTCGCCGGAGCCGACACCCTGTTCGCCCACCTGCTCACCACCCTGGCGTGGCGTTCCCACCGCCGCCCGATGTACGGCTCGCTCGTGGAGGAGCCCCGTCTCGGCGCCACGGTCGAGGCCGGGCCCGGCACGGCGATCGTCGACGCCATCGTCGCCGCCCTGGCCGAGCGCTACGGGCGCCGTCTCGACGCCGTGTGGGCCAACTACTACCGCGACGGCCGCGACTCGGTGGCGTGGCACGCCGACCGCGTGGGCCGCCACCGGGTCGATCCCCTCGTCGCCATCGTGTCGCTCGGCGGCCCACGGCGCTTCGCCCTGCGCCCCCGAGGCGGCCCGGGGCCCACCCACCGCCTCGTGCTGGCCTCGGGTGACCTCCTGGTCATGGGTGGTGCGTGTCAGCACGCCTGGGAGCACACCGTGCCCAAGATGGCCCACGCCCACCCGCGCATCAGCCTCACCTTCCGCGAACGCGGGCCCGGGGTGCGGGGGACGGGCTCCCCGCGGCCGGCGACGCGGGCGTGATCACGTCCAACCGGCGTCGAAGTCCGACCGGATGAAGATGCCCTCGGCGGCGGCGCAGAGACGCTCACCGGCCCTCAGCTCGCCCCGGGCGAAGACCTTCCGCCTCTCCTCGCCGGCGATCCAGCCCTCGAGGGCGAGGGGCGTCTCGAGGGGGGTGAGACTGTGGTACCGCACCGTGAGGGTCCCGGTGAAGCCCCCCTTGCCGAGGGCGACGCACGTGGCGCCGAGCAGCTCGTCGAGGAGGGCGGCGACATAGCCCCCGTGGACCCCGTCGGGCGGACCGTTGTAGGTGCTGCGGACGGTGACCTCGCCACGGACCCGGTCGCCCTCGCGCCACAGGCGCAGGGGCGGAGCCACCGGGTTCCGGGTGCCGCTGACGGGGCTGTAGGGGAAGAACGACCCGATCTCGATGTCGTCGGGCGACCAGCGACGCTGGGAGGGCACCAGGGCCGCCTGGGTGCGCAGGGCCGCCACCGTGTGGGGGGCCAGGCGCCGGGTCAACCCGGTGAGGACGCCCTCGATCTCGGCCAGCTCGGCGGGATCGACGGTGGACAGGTCGGCGGTGCGGACGGTCTCGATGAGGTCGCGCAGCGCCTCGGTCACGCGGTCGGGGTCCGGCACGGGGCCGACGCTAGGAGTCCCCGCCCGGGCGGGGCCAACCGGCCCGGCCGACGCGGCATCTCGCCCCCCGTGACGGTGCCGGGTAGGGTCGCCCGCCGACACCCCGGTCGAGGGGAGACGACGATCCAGCGGAGGACGGCATGGGACGCTTCGAGGGCAAGGTGGCTCTCATCACGGGTGCGGCGTCGGGCATGGGGCGGGCCATCTGCCGCCGCCTGGCCGACGAGGGGGCGGCGGTCATGGGCCTCGACATCGACGCCGGGGGACTCGACGAGACGGTGGCTTTGGTGACCGACGCCGGCGGGACGATGCGGGGGCGTCGCACCGACATCTCCCTCGTCGCCGAGTGCGACGCCGCCGTGGCCGAGTGCGTCGACGCCCACGGACGCCTGGACATCCTCGGCAACGTCGCCGGCTTGTCCTGGGCGCGCCGGATGCAGGACGAGACCGAGGAGGGGTGGGACGCCATGTTCGGCGTCAACGTCAAGGGCATGTTCTTTTTGACCCGCGCCGCTCTCCCCCACCTGGTGGCCGCCGGGGGCAGCATCGTCAACATCGCCTCCAACGCCGGGCTGATGGGCCAGGCCTACTGCGTGCCCTACTGCGCCTCCAAGGGCGCCGTCGTCAACATGACCCGTGCGATGGCCATGGAGCTGATCAAGACACCCGTGCGGGTGAACGCCATCGCCCCCGGCGGGACCCGCACCCCGATGACCGAGAACTTCGAGCTCCCCGACGACGTGGACTTCGACCTGATGCGGCCCTACATGGGCTTTCGGGAGATGGGGACGCCCGAACAGATCGCCGCCCTGTTCGCCTTCGTCGCCAGCGACGAGGCGGCCAACATCCATGGCTCGATCCTCTCGGCCGACAGCGGCCTGACCTGCGGCTGACCGGTACCGGCACGCCCCACCGGCATCGGCGGCGGTGGCGTTAGCGTGGCCCACGTGGACGCCACCTTCATCCTCGGTGTGGACCTCGACGGGGTCTGCGCCGACCACTCGGTGCGCTTCCGCGACCTCGTGGCCGAGCGGCTCGGGGTCGACCCGACGTCACTGCCCCTGGACCGGTCGTGGGACTTCCACGAGTGGGGGTTCGGTCCCGGTGACTTCGAGGACCACCACCGTTGGGCCGTGATGGAGCGCCGCATGTTCCGCGACCTGCCCGTCATCGCCGGTGCGCCCGAGACCCTGTGGCGGCTCTCCGACGCCGGGGCGTGGATACGGATCATCACCCACCGACTCTGCGTGAACTGGGGTCACGCCATCGCCGTGGCCGACACCGTCGAGTGGCTCGACACCAACGCCATCCCCTACCGGGATCTGTGTTTCCTGGGGGCCAAGCCCCAGGTCGAAGCCGACCTCTACATCGACGACGGGCCGCACAACATCGAGGACCTGCAGGCCGCCGGCAACGAGGTCATCATCTTCGATGCCCCCTACAACCGCCATCTCGACGGGCGCCGCGCCCGAACCTGGGCCGAGGCCGAGGAGATGATCGAGGAGGTCATGGCGCGCCACCGCGCCGTGCAGCGCCAGCTTCCCGGCATCGACCCCGGCGTCGACCGGCTCGAACGGCGCCGGACCGGCTGAGCGGCGCGCCACCGCAGGGCCCCGGAGCTGTCGGGCTCAGCGCCGGCGGAAGTTCGGGGTGCGCTTTTCGGCGAAGGCCCGCGGGCCCTCCTTGGCGTCCTCGGAGGCGAACACGGCCTGGCCGTACTCCTGCTCGTGGGCGAAGGCCTCGGCCTCGGTCATGCCGCTTGTCTCGTGAAGGGTCCGCAGGACCGCCTCGACCGCCAGGGGACCGTTGGCGGCGATGGTCTCGGCGATCTCCCGGGCCCGGGTCAGGGCCTGCCCGTCGGCGACGACATGGCCGATCAGCCCCAGCGACTTCGCCTCGGCGGCGGTGATGTGCTTGCCCGTCAGGAGGATGTCGGCGGCCTCGGTGTAGGGGATCTGGCGCGGGAGGCGCACCGCCGAGCCCCCCATGGGGTACAGGGACCAGCGCACCTCGCTCACCCCGAAGCGGGCCGACTCCCCCGCCACCCGGATGTCGGTGCCCTGGAGGATCTCGGTGCCGCCCGCGATCGCCGTTCCCTCGACCGCCGCCACGATGGGCTTGGTGGGTCGGTAGGTCTTGAGCAGACCCCGGAAGATGAAGTCGCTGCCCTCCCGCTCCATGCGTCCCGCCACGTCGTAGTCGTCGGTTTCGTCGACGTCACCGGCGAGGCCCCGCAGATCCATGCCGGCGGAGAAGTGACCGCCGGCGCCGGTGAGGATGATGCAGCGCACCCCGTCGTCGGCGGACGCCTCCTCCCAGGCATCGCACAGGCGGGCGAACATGGCCAGGGTCATGGCGTTGCGGCG
>RFFY01000014.1 GCA_003697065.1 Actinomyces sp.
CGGCGGTGACACGGCCACCGCCGCCCGGGCGTCGCCGGGGCGTGCGATCAGGCGCACCCCGAGATCGACGACCCGGTCGCCACTGCAGACACCCGTGACGCCACCCCCGGTCCCGTCGTCGCTGTCGTCGTCGTGGCCGTCGTCGTCGCTGTCGTCGCCGTCGCTGTCGTCGCCGTGATCGTCGCCGTCGTCGTCGTGGTCGCTGGCGTGGTCGTGGTCGCTGTCGTCGTGGTCGTCGTCGCCGTCGTGGTGATGATCGCCGGTGTGATGCTCGTCGTGGCGACCGTCCCCGCTGCCGGCGGCCAGGGGGGCGGTGCCCGCCAGGACCACCAACCACAAAACGACCACGGTGAGGAGCAGTCGTACCCCTCTGCGTGTCGATCGGACCGAGCTGGCCACGCATCCTCCTCCACCGCGCGTCCGCCGATGCTAGCCCCATCCGCCACGCTCGGTGAGAACGAGAGCGCAGGAGCCCGGGCGCGGACCGGCCCGGTACCCGACGGGCACCGGGCCGGGGCTGCTCGACGATGGGCTCAGCGCAGGATGAGCGCCTCCCCCTGGACGTCGACCGTGACGGTGTCGCCGTCGGCGTAACGGCCCTCGAGCAGGGCGATGGCGAGGGGGTCGCCGATCTCCCGCTGGATGAGCCGCTTGAGCGGACGGGCACCGAAGGCCGGGTCGTAGCCGTGCTCGGCCAGCCACCTCTTGGCGGCCGGGGTCACCTCGAGGCTGATCCGCCGGTCCTCGAGGCGCTGCTGGAGGCGACGGAGCTGGATGTCGACGATCCGCACCAGGTCGTCCTCGGTGAGCGCCCGGAAGCGGACGATGTCGTCGATGCGGTTGATGAACTCCGGCCGGAAGAACTCGGTCGGCTCGACCGCCAGGTTCGACGTCATGATGAGCACGACGTTGGTGAAGTCCACCGTGTGGCCCTGCCCGTCGGTCAGGCGGCCGTCGTCGAGGAGCTGCAGGAGGATGTTGAAGACGTCGGGATGTGCCTTTTCGACCTCGTCGAGCAGCACCACAGCGTAGGGCCGGCGCCGCACCGCCTCGGTGAGCTGACCACCCTCGTCGTAACCGACGTAGCCCGGGGGCGCGCCGATCAGGCGGCTCACGGCGTGCTTTTCCATGTACTCCGACATGTCGATGCGGATCATCGCCCGCTCGTCGTCGAAGAGGAACTCGGCCAGGGCCCGGGCCAGCTCGGTCTTGCCGACCCCGGTCGGGCCCAGGAACAGGAAGCTGCCGATGGGCCGGTTGGGATCCGACAGGCCCGCCCGGCTGCGTCGGATGGCGTTGGCCACCACGCTGACGGCGTCGTCCTGGCCGACGACCCGCTCGTGGAGGTGCTCCTCGAGGCGCACCAGCTTCTCCTTCTCACCCTCCATGAGGCGTGAGACGGGGATACCGGTCCAGCGGCTGACGACCTCGGCGATGTCCTCCTCGTCGACCTCCTCCTTGAGCATCTTGCGCTCGGCCTGGATCTCGGCGAGACGGGCGGTCGCCTCGTCGATGCGTCGTTCCAGTTCGGGGATCTGGCCGTAACGGATGGCGGCGGCCTTTTCGAGATCGGTCTCCCGCTCGACCTCCGAACGCAGGCGTTCCAGCTGCTCCTTGAGGTCGCGGATCTCGGTGATCGCCTCCTTTTCGAGCTGCCAGTGGGCCTTCATCGACTGGAGTTCCTCGCGCAGGTCGGCGAGCTCACGGTCGAGATCGGCCAGCCGCTCACGCGACACCTCGTCGGTCTCCTTGGCCAGGGCCACCCGCTCGATCTCGAGCTGGCGGATCCGGCGCTCGACGACGTCGATCTCGGTGGGCACGGAGTCGATCTCGATGCGCAGGTTCGAGGCCGCCTCGTCGACGAGGTCGATGGCCTTGTCGGGCAGGAAGCGGCCGGTGAGGTAGCGGTCGGACAGTACGGCCGCCGCCACCAGGGCCGAGTCCTGGATCCGTACACCGTGGTGGATCTCGTAGCGCTCCTTGAGGCCGCGCAGGATGGCGATGGTCTGTTCGACCGAGGGGGGCTCGACGAACACCTGCTGGAAGCGGCGTTCGAGGGCCGGGTCCTTTTCGATGTACTTGCGGTACTCGTCGAGGGTCGTGGCGCCGATCATGCGGAGCTTGCCCCGGGCGAGCATGGGCTTGAGCATGTTGCCCGCGTCCATCGCCCCCTCGCCCCCGGCGCCCGCGCCGACGACGGTGTGCATCTCGTCGATGAAGGTGATGATCTCGCCGGCGGCGTCCTCGATCTCGCGCAGCACGGCCTGGAGTCGTTCCTCGAACTCGCCGCGGTACTTGGCGCCGGCGACCATCGACGCCATGTCGAGGGCGATGAGGCGCTTGTTCTTGAGGCTGTCGGGGACGTCACCTTCGACGATGCGCTGGGCCAGTCCTTCGACGATGGCGGTCTTGCCGACACCGGGTTCACCGATGAGGACCGGGTTGTTCTTGGTGCGCCGGGACAGGACCCGGATGACCCGGCGGATCTCGTCGTCGCGGCCGATGACCGGATCGAGTTCCCCGGAGCGGGCCTCCTCGGTGAGGTCACGGCCGAAGCGCTCGAGGGCCTGGTACTGGTTCTCGGGGTTCTGGCTGGTGACGCGGTGACTGCCACGCACCTCCGAGAGTGCCTCGCGCAGGGCCTTGCGGTCGACCCCGATCACCGAGTCGAGGGCGAGCAGGAGATGCTCGGTGGACAGGTACTCGTCGCCGAGATCGGCACGGAGCTTGTCGGCGTCCTCGAGGACGTCACGCAGGGCCCGGGAGATCCCGGCCTCCCCGCCGTAGGCGCGGGGCAGGGCGGCCAGCTTCTCCTCGGCCCGTCGCCGCACGGCCACGGGGTCGAGACCGACCTTGTTCAACAGGGGAAGGACGAGGCCCTCCTGTTGGCCCAGGAGGGCCACCAGCAGGTGTTCGGGGGTCACCTCGGGGTTGTTGGCGGCCCGGGCCGCCTCGGTGGCGGCCGAGAAGGCCTCGGTGGTCTTCAGCGTCCAGCGGTTGGGATCGAGTGCCATGGTGTGTCGTTCGCCTTTCGTCGAGCAGCAGGCGCCGGTCCGGTGACCGGCGAGAGCGGTGGCTCAGGCGGTGTCACCCGTGTCGGAACGATACAGGTGACTGAGCAAACCTGAGCGCACTGTGCTCAACAATGGCCCGGGGTCGGCTATTCCCCCGCTCGCGTCTCAGGCCAGCACCGACGCCTCAGGCCAGCACCGACGCCTCAGGCCAGCACCGACGTCTCAGGCCAGCACCGGCGTCTCAGGCCAGCACCGACAGGGACACACCGAAGTCGCCAGCCCGATCGGTCCACCAGCAACGCAGGCCCAGCCCCACCTCGGCCAACTCGGCGGCCACCCGCTCGCGGCGGAACTTGGCCGACACCTCGGTGCGCATCAGCTCACCGGCGGCGAAGGGCACGGTCAGCTCGAGCGCCCGGACGTGCACCGTCTGGTCCGTGCGGGAGCGCAGGTGCATCTCGATCCACTCCTCGTCGGGGTCCCACCGGGCCACGTGGTCGAACGCCTCGGGCTCGAAGTCGGCGTCGAGCTCCCGGTTGATCACCGCCAACACGTTGCGGTTGAACGCCGCCGTCACCCCGGCGGCGTCGTCGTACGCGGCCACCAGGCGGGCGGGGTCCTTCACCAGGTCGGTGCCCAACAGGAGATGGTCGCCGGGGCTCATGGAGGCGGCGATGGCCGCCAGGAAGCTCTTGCGGGCCTCGGGGCGGTAGTTGCCGATGGTGCCCCCCAACAGAGCCACCAGGCGCCGGCCCCCCGAGGGGATCCGGTCGAGGTGCCGGTCGAAGTCGCCGACCACCCCGTGCACCAGCAGGCCCGGGTAGCGCGCCGCCAGCATGGAAGCCGCTTCGCGCAGGGTCGCCTCGCTCACGTCGAAGGGCACGAAGCGTCGCAGACGGCCGCGGGCGCACGCGGCGTCGAGCAGGGTGCGGGTCTTGTCCGAGGTACCCGAGCCCAGCTCCACGATGGTGTCGGGGTCGGCCACCTCGACGATCGTCGCCGCCTCGCGGCGCAGGATCTCGCGTTCGGCTTCGGTGGGGTAGTACTCGGGCAGGCGGGTGATGGCGTCGAAGAGGGCCGAACCCCGCTCGTCGTAGAACCACTTGGGCGGGAGCTCCTTGGGCACCGACGTCAGCCCTTCGGCCACATCCCGGCGCAGGGCGGCGGCGATGTCGTCGGGACCGAGGTGGACCTCGATGCGGGGTTCGACGGGCGTGGCGCTCATCGGTCCGCCGCCAGTCGGACGCCCCCGAAGTGCCAGCGGGCACGGGCGGGGAAGAAGTTGCGGTAGGTGGGGCGCACGTGCCCGCCGGGGGTCACCGCGCACCCGCCCCGCAACACCTGCTGATCCACCATGAACTTGCCGTTGTACTCCCCCACCGCACCGGGAGCCGGACGAAAGCCCGGGTAGGGCTGGTAGGCGCTGGCCGTCCATTCCCACACGTCGCCGAAGAGCTGGCGTGGCCGACCGTCCGCCGGCGGGGCCGGACGCGGGTGGAGGTACCCGGCGGGCAAGAGGTTGCCCTCGACGGGCACCGACACCGCCACCGCCTCCCATTCGAACTCGGTGGGCAGACGGTGACCGCTCCAACGGGCGAAGGCGTCGGCCTCGTAGTACGACACGTGCACGACCGGTTCGGCCGGATCGACGGGCCGGAACCCGGTCAGGGTGTGGACGAACCAGCCCTCGTCGGTGCGGTGCCAGTAGGCGGGCGACTCCCACCCCTCGGCCTGCACCGTGTACCAGCCGTCGGACAGCCACAGGGTCGGGGTGCGGTAGGCGTCGTCGGCCATGAACTCGAGCCATTCGCCGCAGGTGACGAGTCGGTCGGCCACGGCGAAGGGGCGCAGCAGCACCTCATGACGGGGGCCCTCGTTGTCGAAGGCGAAGCCCTCGCCGGTGTGGCCGATCGACACGATCCCGCCGGGGTGCGCAACCCAGCCCGCCTCGTCGGGTCGGCCCGGTTCGGGGACGGGACGCTCGTCGTAGAGAGGGCGGGTGGGGTTGACCGACAGGACGTGGGCGATGTCCATGAGCAACAGCTCCTGGTGCTGCTGCTCGTGGTGCAGGCCCAACTCGACGAGAGCGGCGAGATCGGGCCGCCCCGGCACCACCCGCTCGAGGAGATCGTCCATGGCCTCGTCGACCCGCCGCCGGTACTCGGCGATCTCGGCGATCCCGGGCCGGGTGACGAGACCCCGCTGGGGTCGGGGATGCCGGGCGCCGACCTGCTCGTAGTAGGAGTTGAACAGGTAGGCGTAGGCCGGGTCGACCGGACGGTACCCGGGCAGGTTCCCGTTCAGACAGAAGGTCTCGAAGAACCAGGTGGTGTGGGCCCGGTGCCACTTGGTGGGGCTCACGTCCGGCATCGATTGGACCGTCTGGTCCTCAGCCGACAGGGGCGCGGCGAGCTGTTCGGTGAGGGCACGGACGGCCCGGTAGCGCTCGGTCAGGGTGCCGTCGGGGGGAGCCGCGGGCGCGGCCACGGTGCCGCCCATCTCAGCGGTGGCCGAAGCGGGCGGCGACCCACTCGGGATCGCGCACGGGCGGGCTGTGGAGCCAGTCGTCGAGATGACGATCGCGGGGTTGCATGGGACCTCCTCGGGCCGCGGGCCGTCGCGTCCACCGACGGTGGGACACTGCCCCAACCCGTCGCGAGGCGACGCTGTTCCCGACTCCACCTTCCCACGCCGACAAGGGACCGTGCCCGCGCCCGCCCTCAGACGCCAGACCACGGCCCCGGCGCTCAGCGGCCGGGGGGTAGACCACGGCCTTGCCGCTCAGCGGCCGGGGCGCCAGACCACGGCCTTGCCGCTCAGCGGCCGGGGCGGCGGTAGAGGGTGATCGCCTGGCGCAGGGGGACCAGCTCGCGCCGGTACTGGCGGTGGGCCTCGGCCACGGCCTCCGCCGCTTCCCGTCGGGCCTGCGCCAGCTCGCCGCGCAGGCGCTCGATCTCGGCCTCGAGTTCCATGACCCGCTTCACCCCGGCCAGGTTCAGGCCCTGGTCGGTGAGCTCCTGGATGCGCTGGAGGCGGGCGATGTCGGCGTCGCTGTAGCGGCGGCTGCCGCCCCGGGTGCGGGCGGGCTCGACGAGGCCCTTGCGCTCGTAGATGCGCAGGGTCTGGGGATGCACCCCGGCCAGCTCGGCGGCCACCGAGATGACGTAGACCCCCCGGCGTCGGCGCTCGTCGTCGGCCATGATCACACCCCCAGATGGGCCCGGGGCGAATCGGTCGTGGCCTCGGCGAAGGCCTCGATCGCCGCCCGCTGGGCGTCGTTGAGCTTGTCGGGCACGACGACGTCGACCACCACCAGGAGATCACCGCCGCCGATGCCCCGGCCGCGCACGCGGAAGGTCCGGCCCGGTCGGGTGCCCGGCGGGATCCGGATGGTGACGGGCTCCCCCTCGAGGGTCGGCACCCGGATGCGGGCGCCGAGGGCGGCTTCGGCGAAGGTCACCGGGACGGTGACGACGAGATCGTCGCCGCGCCGCGAGAAGATGGGGTGCTCGCCCACGTGCACCCGGACGTAGAGGTCGCCCGGCGGGCCCCCGTTGCGCCCCGGGGCGCCGCGACCCTTGAGCCGGATGCGCTGACCGTCCTTGACGCCGGCGGGAATGCGGACCTTCACCTCACGGGGCCGGCGTTCGATCCCGCTGCCGCGACAGGTCGGGCACGGCTCGTCGATGACGGTGCCCGAACCTCCGCAGCTCGGGCAGGGCCGGCTGAAGGAGAACAGGCCCTGGTTGTCGTCGAGCACACCCGAGCCTCCGCAGGTGGCGCAGGCGCGGGGGGTGGTGCCGGGCTTGGCGCCGCTGCCACCGCAGGTCCCGCACGGAGCGTCGCTGGTGAGGTGCAAGGTGGTCGTGACGCCCTTGACGGCGTCCTCGAAGTCGAGGTGGAGGTCGGCCTCGAGGTCGGCGCCGCGCTGGGGGCGGGCCGCGCCCGCGCCGCGCCGGCTCCGCCCGCCGCGCCCGCGCCCGAAGATGCCCCCGAGCAGGTCGCCGAGGTCGCCGACGTCCTCGAAGCGCACGTTGAACCCGCCGGGACCCCCACCGGGACGCCCGAAGCCCCCGGCCATGGGCCCGAGGCGGCGGACCTCGTCGTAGGCCTTGCGCTTCTCCTCGTTGCCGAGGACCTCGTAGGCCGCCGACACCTCCTTGAAGCGTTCCTCGGCCCGGGGGTCGTCGGGGTTGGCGTCGGGGTGCAGCTGGCGGGCGAGCTTGCGGTAGGCCTTGGTGATCTCCTTGGCGCTGGCCGTCTCCGGCACGCCGAGGATCTCGTAGTAGTTCTTCTCGAACCACTCACGTTCGGGCTCGACCACGACTCACCTCGTCTCGTCGACGGCGCCTCCCGGAGCGGGTGACGCCGACGTCATCGTGTGACCTTCATCCTCTGACCTTCACCATCGCCGGGCGCACGACCCGGCCGTTGAGGGCGTAGCCCGCCCTCAGGACCTCGGCCACGGTCGGCCCCTGGTCCCCACCGTCGGGTTCGTGGGCGACGGCTTCGTGGCGGTTGGGGTCGAAGGGCTCACCGGCCTTGCCGATCACCTCGAGGCCCTCACGTTCGAGCACCCCGAGCAGGGCGGCCTTCACCGGCTCGATGCCCTCGACCCCGTGCTCGAGGGCCGCGTCGCAGGCGTCGAGCACCGGCAGGAGCTCACCCACGAGGCGCGACACGGCCCGGTGGACCAGGTCGCCGACCCGCTTTTCGGTCTGGCGCCGGAAGTTGGCGAACTCGGCGCTCACCCGCTGCAGATCGGCGAGATGGGTGTCGCGCTCGCCGGTCACCCGGTCGAGGTCGTCGAGGAGGTCTTCGACACTGACCTCGCCGGCCGGACGGCGCTCCGTCGCCTCGGCGTCGTCCGGTGATCCCGTCGGCGTCGTCTCCCCCTCACCGCCGCCCCCAGCGGCGTCGGCGAGGGGCGTCACCTCGGCGGACACGCCCGGGGCGGCGAAGTCGAGGACCTCGTCGCCCCCGGCGGCCCCGGCCGGGGTGGGGTCCCCGGTGGAGGGCCGGTCGGTGTCGTCTGCGGCCACCCGGTCGGGCTGGTCCGCACCCGGCGCGGCGGCCGCGTCGAACTCGGCGCTCACGACTCGTCGTCGACGATCTCGGCGTCGACGACCTCGTCGTCAGCGGGCTGGGAAGCACCGGCGCTCGCCTGGCGCTCCTGGGCGGCGGCCGCCTCGTAGAGGCGCTGGCCGAATTCCTGACTGGCGGCCATCAGGGCCTCGGTGGCGTCCTTGATGGCCTCCACGTCGGAACCCTCCAGGGCGCTCTTGACGGCGGCGATCTTCTCTTCGATCTTCGACTTCTCGTCGTCGGAGATCTGATCGCCCTGGTCCCGCAGGAGCTTCTCGGTCTGGTACACGAGGGTGTCGGCGTTGTTGCGGATCTCGACCTCCTCGCGCCGGCGGCGGTCCTCCTCGGCGTGGGCCTCGGCGTCCTTGATCATCTGCTCGATGGTGTTCTTGTCGAGGGAGGACTGGCCGGTGATCGTCATCGACTGCTCCTTGCCCGTCGCCCGGTCCTTGGCGGACACGTGGACGATGCCGTTGGCGTCGATGTCGAAGGTGACCTCGATCTGGGGCACGCCGCGGGGAGCGGGCGGCAGGTCGACCAGCTGGAACTTGCCCAGGGTCTTGTTGTAGGCGGCCATCTCGCGCTCGCCCTGCAGGACGTGGATCTCGACCGAGGGCTGGTTGTCCTCGGCGGTGGTGAACACCTCGGTCTTGCGGGTGGGGATGGTCGTGTTGCGCTCGATGAGCTTGGTCATCACGCCGCCCTTGGTCTCGATGCCCAGCGACAGGGGCGTGACGTCGAGCAGGAGGACGTCTTTGACCTCACCCTTGAGCACACCGGCCTGGATGGCGGCACCGATGGCGACGACCTCGTCGGGGTTGACGCCCTTGTTGGGCTCCTTGCCGGTGAGCTCGCGGACGAGGTCCTGGACCGCCGGCATGCGGGTGGAGCCGCCGACGAGGACGACGTGGTCGATGTCGGCCTTGGTCAGGTTGGCGTCCTTGATGGCCTGTTCGAAGGGGCCCTTGCACCGCTCGAGCAGGTCGGCGGTCATCTCCTGGAACTTGGCGCGGGTCAAGGTGTAGTCGAGGTGGAGAGGACCGGCGTCGGTGGCGGTGATGAAGGGCAGGTTGATCTGGCTCGACTGGGTCTGGGAGAGCTCGATCTTGGCCTTCTCGGCGGCCTCCTTCAGGCGCTGCAGCGCCATGGGGTCCTTGGACAGGTCGACGCCGTGGTCGTTCTTGAAGCTCTCGACGAGCCAGTCGATGATGCGCTGATCCCAGTCGTCGCCACCGAGGTTGGTGTCGCCGTGGGTCGACTTGACCTCGAACACACCCTCGCCGATCTCGAGGATCGACACGTCGAAGGTGCCGCCACCGAGGTCGAACACGAGGATGGTCTGCTCACTGCCCTCCTTGTCGAGCCCGTAGGCGAGAGCAGCCGCGGTCGGCTCGTTGATGATGCGCAGCACCTCGAGACCGGCGATCTGACCGGCCTCCTTGGTGGCGGTGCGCTGGGCGTCGTCGAAGTAGGCGGGGACGGTGATGACGGCCTCGGTGACGGTGTCGCCGAGGTACTCCTCGGCGTCCCTCTTCAGCTTCTGGAGGATGCGGGCCGAGATCTCCTGGGGCGTGTACTTCTTGCCGTCGATCTCGATGGTCCAGTTGGTGCCCATGTGGCGCTTGACCGAGCGGATCGTGCGGTCGGGGTTGGTGATCGCCTGGCGCTTGGCCACCTCGCCGACGAGGACCTCGCCGTCCTTGCTGAAGGCGACGACCGACGGCGTGGTGCGCGATCCCTCGGCGTTGGGGATGACGACGGGGTCACCGCCCTCGAGGACGCTGACCACCGAGTTGGTGGTTCCGAGGTCGATTCCGACGGCCTTGGGCATGGGGGTTCTACTCCTGGGATCGATGGGGGTCGATGAGCTCGCTGTGCGGTGGACCCGCGGAGGTCCGCACCGTGTTGAACCGCACCCTAGCCGCGATCATTCCCATCCACACCGAAAACCTGAGTGCCCTGTTATCAGGTCTCCCTCCCCACCCCAACCCGTTCTGGCTCCGCCAGGCGCGGCCGAGCAGTGGTGGGAGGAGCCAGAACGCCGACAAGCGGTGGCGGCGCGGGTCCGGTTAGCGTCGGGACCATGCACACCCTCATCTGCGTCCGCCACGGTCGCTCCGAGTGGAACGAGCGCAACCTCTTCACCGGCTGGTACGACTGCCCCCTCATCGAGGCCGGGCGCCAGGAGGCCCATCGCGCGGCCCAGCTCCTGGCCGACGCCGGGATGCTGCCCGACATCGTCCACACCTCCCTGCTCCAGCGCGCCATCGAGACCGCCGAGATCATCTGCGCCGACCTCGACCGGCGCTGGCTCCCGGTGCGTCGCAGCTGGCGCCTCAACGAACGCCACTACGGCGACCTGACCGGGCTCGACAAGGCCGAGACCCTCGAACGCCACGGACCCGAACAGCTCCAGGCGTGGCGCCGCTCCTACGACACCCCGCCCCCGCCGATCCGCGACGACAACCCCTTCAACCCGAACCGCTCCCCGGCCTATGCCGACCTGCCGCCCGAGCTCGTGCCCCGTACCGAGTGCCTCGCCGACGTGGTCGAGCGGATGCTGCCCTGGTGGTACGACGCCATCGTCCCCGACCTGCGCGCCGGGCGGGTCGTCCTGGTCGCCGCCCACGGCAACAGCCTCCGGGCCCTGGTCAAGCACCTCGACGGGATCTCCGACGACGACATCGCCGCCCTCAACATCCCCACCGGCATGCCCCTGGTGTACGAGCTCGGCGACGACATGGCCCCCCTCGACCAGCGCCATCCCCTCGAGCGGGCCCTCGATCCCGAAGCGGCCGCCGCCGGCGCCGCCGAGGTGGCCGCCCAGGCCAGCCGTCCCACATCCTGAGACCGCCCCACCTCCAGCACCCGTTCTGGCTCCCCCTGCAACCACCGGAGCGCGCCTGAGGGAGCCAGAACGAGGGGAGGGGGCGGGGTCAGGCGGCTCGGGCCGGGTCGGGGTGGTCGAGGCGCAGGCGCCGCAGCCGAGTGACCAACGAGTCGCTGCGGTGGAAGACGTCGAAGGCGTCGACCCCGACCACCGTCCAGCCCGCCCGCTCCAGGTCCCGATGGCGCGCCTCGTCGCGGTGGCGGTCGGTGACCGAGGCGTGGTGGAGTACGTCGCCGACCTCGAAGATCACCCGCCGCTCCCGGTCACAGAAATCGACCCGACCGATCCATCCCTCGTCACCGACGAGGTCGACCTGCCGCTCGAGGTCACGCCACCCCGCCAGTAGAGCGAGATCCCGAAAGCGGCCCTCGAGGCCCGACTCGGGCGGGACGTGATCGGCGGGCCGCTCCCGGAGGATCTGGCGCATGACCCGGATCCCGGGCCTCCCACGGCGGGCGAGGTCGCCGAGCATCCGGTGCAGGGCGGCGGCCGACACGAGGTGGCGCGCCCAGGCGGCGTCGACCAGGCGGGCCAGACGGGTGGGTGGGATGTCGGGACATTTCGCCAGGTCGAACAGGGTGCGGGCCGGCACCGTGACCGGGATCCCGTCGACGGCGGTCAGGTGGCTGTCGGGCAGCCGGCGGGGCTCGTGCACGAGGGCCACCGACGGGCCGTTGTCGACCCGGTGACGACGGGCGGTCACATGCACCGGCTCGAGGCGGAAGCCCGCCATGCCCCACAGTGCGGCCGCGCTGTGATGGGACACGACCGCCCGCGGACCGGCGTCGAGCGTGGCCGCC
>RFFY01000124.1 GCA_003697065.1 Actinomyces sp.
CCCTGCCTGCTCTTTTCGGGCGGCAAGGACTCGATCGTGATGCTGCACCTGGCCCAGAAGGCCTTCTGGCCGGCCCGCATCCCCTTCCCGGTCATGCACGTCGACACCGGGCACAACTTCCCCGAGGTCATCGAGTTCCGCGACCGTCGTATCGCCGAGGTGGGAGCCCGCCTCATCGTGGCCTCCGTCCAGGACTCCATCGACGCCGGACGCGTCGTCGAGGAGACCGGCCCCCGGGCCTCGCGTAACCGTCTCCAGATCACCACCTTGCTGGACGCCATCGAAGAGCACCGCTTCGACGCCCTCTTCGGTGGTGCGCGTCGCGACGAGGAGAAGGCCCGCGCCAAGGAGCGGGTCTTCTCCTTCCGCGACGAGTTCGGCCAGTGGGATCCGAAGAACCAGCGACCCGAACTGTGGAACCTCTACAACGGGCGGATCCGCCCCGGTGAGCACATCCGGGTCTTCCCCATCTCGAACTGGACCGAGCTCGACATCTGGCAGTACATCGCCGACGAGGAGCTCGAGATCCCCTCCATCTACTTCGCCCACCGCCGCCGGGTCGTCGAACGCGACGGCATGCTCCTGGCCGTCGGTCCCCACCTGCCCCTGCTCGAGGGCGAAGAGCCCTTCGAGGAGACGGTCCGCTACCGCACCGTCGGCGACATGACCTGCACGGGCGCGGTCGAGTCCACGGCGTCGACGGTCGAGGAGATCATCGCCGAGGTGGCCGCCACCCGGGTGACCGAACGCGGCGCCACCCGCGCCGACGACCGCCTCTCCGAGGCGGCCATGGAGGACCGCAAGAAGGAGGGCTACTTCTGATGGGGATGCTCCGCTTCGCCGCGGTCCGACCCGGCGTGATCGTGGACCGCAAGAAGGAGGGCTACTTCTGATGGAGATGCTCCGCTTCGCCACGGCGGGCAGCGTCGACGACGGTAAGTCGACCCTGATCGGCCGCCTCCTCTACGACACCAAGGCCATCTTCGAGGACCAGCTCGCCGCCGTCGAGCGCTCCTCGGAGCAGATGGGCACCGAGTACACCAACCTGGCCCTGCTCACCGACGGGCTACGGGCCGAACGCGAACAGGGCATCACCATCGACGTGGCCTACCGCTACTTCGCCACGCCCCGCCGCAAGTTCATCATCGCCGACACCCCCGGCCACATCCAGTACACGCGCAACATGATCACGGGGGCCTCGACCGCCGATCTCGCCATCGTGCTCGTCGACGCCCGCAAGGGGGTGCTCGAGCAGTCCCGTCGCCACGCCTTCCTCGCCTCCCTGCTGCGCATCCCCCACCTCGTGGTCGCCGTCAACAAGATGGACCTCGTCGGCTACGACCAGGAGGCCTTCGAGCGGGTCCGCGACGAGTTCCGGCGCTTCGCCATGAAGCTCGACATCGCCGACCTGACCTTCATCCCCATCTCGGCCCTCCACGGCGACAACGTGGTGCAGCGCTCGGCCAACATGACCTGGTACGAGGGCACCTCCCTGCTGCACCACCTCGAGGACGTGCACATCGCGTCCGACCGCAACCTCATCGACACCCGCTTCCCCGTGCAATACGTCATCCGCCCCCAGTCCGACGACTGGCACGACTACCGGGGCTACGCCGGCACCGTCGCCGGTGGGGTGCTGCGACCCGGTGACGAGGTCGTCGTCCTGCCCTCGGGGTTCACCTCGACCATCGCCGCCATCGACACGGCGGACGGCCCCGTGGAGGAGGCCTTCGCCCCCATGTCGGTCACCGTGCGGCTCACCGACGAGCTCGACGTCTCGCGGGGCGACATGCTGTGCCGGCCCAACAACCGGCCCACCGTCTCCCAGGACATCGACGCCATGGTGTGCTGGATGAGCGAGCGGGGGTCCCTGCAGGCGGGGAGCCGCCTCCTCGTGAAGCACACCACCCGGACCGCCAAGGTCATCGTGCGCGATCTCGCCTACCGCCTCGACGTCAACACCCTCTCCCGGGACGAGGACGCCACCGAGCTGGCCCTCAACGAGATCGGACGGGTGACCTTCCGCAGCCAGCTTCCCCTCTTCTTCGACGAGTACCGGCGCAACCGGGCGACCGGCAGCTTCGTGCTCATCGACGAGGCGACGAACGCCACCGTGGCCGCCGGGATGATCCTCGGCGAGAGCCGCTGACGGCCACCGGCGGGTCCGGGAGACGGGACGTGGGCACCGGCGAGCGCAGTCCCGACGTGGTGTGGCACCCCGGGGCCGTCGAGCGTCGGCGCCGCTGGGAGGTCGTGGGCGGCGCCGGGGCCACCGTCTGGTTCACCGGCCTGTCGGGTTCGGGCAAGTCCTCGGTGGCGGTCGCCACCGAGGAGCTCCTCATCGCCGCCGGTCGCCCCGCCTACCTGCTCGACGGCGACAATCTCCGCCACGGGCTCAACGGCGACCTGGGTTTCGCCGCCGCCGACCGCGACGAGAACGTCCGACGGGTCGCCGAGGTCGCCCGCCTCTTCGCCGACGCCGGCCTCGTCGCCCTCGTCCCCCTCGTCAGCCCCTACCGGGCGGCCCGGGAACGGGCTCGGGCGGTGCACGAGGCGGCGGGCCTGCGCTTCCTCGAGGTGTTCGTCGACACGCCCCTGGCCGAATGCGAGCGACGCGACCCCAAGGGCCTGTACGCCCGGGCCCGAGCCGGCGAGATCTCCCGCTTCACCGGGATCGACGATCCGTACGAGGCGCCGACCTCCCCCGATCTCGTCCTCCGTCCCGCCGACGGATCACCGCGGGAGATGGCCCGGCGTGTGATCGCCCACCTGGAGGCCGGCGACGGAGCCTGACACCCCCGACGGGTGTCAGTCGACGGGGTCGCCGTAGGGCGAGCCGGCCGCCGCGTAGCACGGCTCGTGGTAGTGCTCGACGCGGTCCCAGCGTCCGTCGACGTACACGTTGCAGATCACCTGGCGGTGACGCTCCCGGGCCCGGAACTTCACCCGCTCGCCGCAGTGGGCACAGTCGGCGGCCGATCCCGCCTCGATGAGGCGGGTCACGGCTCGGCTCTTCCAGACCCGCCGCTTGGCACCCGTCGAGCGGGTCGTCGAGGTCGTCGTCTTCGCCATGGGCACCCATCGGACACACCGGGGCGAAGATGAGACCTCGGTCACCCCCGGCCGGTCCGCCCCCCGGCGCCGCGACCGTCTCCGCTCACCGCCGGGCGAACGGCTTGTAACGGAGGCGGTGGGGGCGCATGGCGTCGACCCCGTGTTCACGCATCCGGAACTCGGCGTACTCGCTGAAGTTGCCCTCGAACCAGCGCACGACCGAATCGCCCTCGAAGGCCAGGATGTGGGTGGCCACCCGGTCGAGGAACCAGCGGTCGTGGCTGATGATGACGGCACAGCCGGGGAAGGCCTCGAGGGCGTCCTCGAGGGCGCGGAGGGTGTCGACGTCGAGGTCGTTGGTGGGCTCGTCGAGGAGGAGCACGTTGGCCCCCTGCTTGAGCACCTTGGCCAGGTGCACCCGGTTGCGTTCGCCGCCCGACAGGGTGCCGACGAGCTTTTGCTGGTCGGCGCCCCGGAAGTTGAACGACGCCACGTAGGCACGTCCGTTCACCTCCCGACCGCCGATGGTCAACTCGTCGGCGCCGTCGGTGATCTCTTCGTACACGGTGCGCTCGGGGTCGAGAGCCCGGTGCTGGTCGACGTAGCCCAGGGTCACCGTCGGCCCGATCCGCAGGGTCCCCGAATCGGGGGCGTCGGGGCCCTCGGTCACGCCGTCGGCGGCAGCCACGATCATCCGGAACAGGGTGGTCTTGCCGGCGCCGTTGGCCCCGATCACACCGACGATGCCCGCCGGGGGGAGGGAGAAGGACAGGTCGTCGATGAGGAGGCGGTCGTCGAAGCCCTTCGACACGTGGTCGGCTTCGATGACGAGGTCGCCGAGGCGCTGGTCGACGGGGATGGTGATCTCGAGCTGGGCGGCGCGACCGTCGGCCCGACGCGACTCCTCGAGGAGCTTCTCGTAGGCGGCGAGGCGGGCCTTGCTCTTGGCCTGGCGGGCGCGGGGCGCCATGCGCACCCAGGACAGTTCCCGCTCCAGGGCGCGGGCCCGACGGTCGTCGGCCTTCTTCTCGGCGTCGAGGCGGGCCTCCTTTTGGGCGAGGAAGGCCGAGTAGTTGCCCTCGAAGGGGATGCCCCGCCCGCGGTCGAGTTCGAGGATCCAGCCGGCGACATTGTCGAGGAAGTAGCGGTCGTGGGTGACGGCCACGACCGTGCCCTCGTAGTCCTGCAGGGTCCGTTCGAGCCAGGCCACGGACTCGGCGTCGAGGTGGTTGGTGGGTTCGTCGAGCAGGAGCAGGTCGGGCGTCGACAACAGGAGCCGGCACAGGGCGACCCGGCGGCGCTCCCCGCCCGAGAGGGTGTCGACGGGGGCGTCGGGGGGTGGGAGTCGCAGGGCGTCCATGGCGATCTCGACGCGCCGCTGCAGATCCCAGGCGCCCGCCGCTTCGATCTCGGCCTCGAGGGCGGCCTGACGGGCGCCCAGCTTCTCGAAGTCGGCGTCGGGGTCGGACCACCCGGCCATCACGCGGTCGTACTCGGCGAGCAGGTCGGCGGCGGCACCGACACCTTGCATGACGTTGCCGAGCACATCGGTGCTGGGATCGAGCTCGGGTTCCTGCTCGAGCATGCCCACCGTGTAGCCCTCGCTCAGGCGGGCCTCGCCCGTGTAGCCGTCGTCGAGCCCGGCCATGATCCGCAGCAGGGTCGACTTCCCGGCGCCGTTGGGGCCGAGAACGCCGATCTTGGCGCCCGGGTAGAAGGCGAGGGTGATGTCGCGCAGGACCTCACGGTCGGGCGGGATGAAGCGCGAGACGCGGCGCATCGTGTAGATGAACTGGGCGGCCATGGCGGCGGAGGCTATCGGGGCGCGTCACGGCCCCGGGCCGGGTGACCCGGGGCCGTGGGCACTCGATGGGTGCGGGGTGGCTCAGGAACGCCGGCGGGCGCTCTTTCCGGCCGTGCGGCTGGTGGCCTTCTTGATGGTCCGCTTGGCTGTGGTCTTCTTGGCGGTGGTCTTCTTGGCCGCGGTCTTCTTCGCCGGGGCCTTCTTGGCTGTGGTCTTCTTGGCGGTGGTCTTCTTGGCGGTGGTCTTCTTCGCTGGGGCCTTCTTGGCCGCGGTCTTCTTGGCGGTGGTCTTCTTCGCCGGGGCCTTCTTGGCCGCGGTCTTCTTCGCCGCGGTCTTCTTCGCCGGGGCCTTCTTGGCCGCGGTCTTCTTCGCCGGGGCCTTCTTGGCGGTGGTCTTCTTGGCGGTGGTCTTCTTGGCGGTGGTCTTCTTGGCCGCGGTCTTCTTCGCCGGGGTCTTCTTGGCGGTGGTCTTCTTGGCCGCGGTCTTCTTGGCGGCCGTCTTCTTCGCGGGTGCCTTCCTCGTGGTCTTCTTGGCGGCCGTCTTCTTGGCCGCGGTCTTCTTCGCCGCCTTCTTGGTTGCCACGTCGTGTCTCCTTGTGCTGGTGGCCCGGGACAGGGGTCTGGCTGGATCATCGGCACCGGCGGACGCCAGTGCAGCTCTTGTCGCACCAGTCTTACCGGTGGCGGGCGTGAAGGGAACGATGCCGACGTCGATGCCGTGGCGCTCCTCGTCGTAGCGGTGCACGACCAGGTCGCGGCGTTCGCCCACCGACACCACGTCGCGGGCGCGTCGCGGTGGCGGGTCGCCCAGCAGCGGGAGGGGGAGATAGACGACGAGATCGTCGTCGGTGCGGGCGTAGGCGCCGTGGGAGGAGAAGCGCTCGATCGTGGCCGCCACCGTCGAGCCCTCCGGATGCTCACGGCGGAAGCGTCGCCACGCCCGGGCCGGGTTCGAACCCTCGGCGGTCGGGGCGGTCGCCTCCGTCCCGCTCGACCGACCGCGTCGCGCGCGGCGACGGCGCTTGGGGGACGGCGCCTCGGCCCCGGTGGCCTCTGTCTGGTCGGGACCCGTGTCCCCGTCGCTGCCGGCCGAGGTCGAGTCCTCCGCCGGCGCCTTGGCACGCCTGGTGCTCTTGGCACGCCCGGCGCTCTTGGCGCCCCCGGTGCTCTTGGCACGCCCGGTGCTCTTGGCCCCGTCGCCGCTGCGGGCCCGGGTGGGCGTGGCCGGGACGGCCGCCGCCTCCGGCTCGGCGGTCTTCGCCGCCGCCTTCACCGCCCGGCGGCTGACGACTCCGCGCACGGGCAGTCGCGGCACGAACACCCAGCCCACCCCGGGTACGGGCTTGCCCCCGATGAGGCGACCCTCCTCGAACAGCCAGGGGTGCTCGCCGTGGAACTCCTGGAACGAGTCGTTCGACACCACCACCGCCCCCGCCCGTCGGGCGACCTCGAGGATGAAGGTGTCGCCACGGCCGACCACCCCCGCCGGCGGCGTGATCATCCACCCCTCGTCGAGGGCACGACGCACGGCGGGCCGCTGGCGGGTGGGAACCCGGTGCTCGAAGCTGGCGTCGACGATGACGACGACCTCGTCGAAGTCGTGCTCGGCCCGGAACGCCTCGACCGCCTCGCGGAGCTGGTCGAGGCTCGGCTCGCTGCGGCCCTCGGTGGCCAGGTTCGACCCGTCGATGACAGCGACGCGTTTGGCTCGGGAACGCCGGGGCATGACGACCAGTACACCATGTCGCCCTCCCCGGTGGGTCGATCGGGCGGGCGACGGCCGCCGCTAGCCTCCGGCGGCGTGATCCGGGCTGCGCTGTTCGACTTCGGCGGGGTGATCACCACCAGCCCCTTCGAGGCCTTCAACCGTTACGAGGACGAGGCCGGACTGGCCCGCGACACCATCCGTCGCATCAACGCCACCGATCCCGACACCAACGCCTGGGCGCGCCTCGAGCGGGGCGAACTCGACCGCGAAGGATTCGTCCGGGCCTTCGAGGAGGAGGCCCGGCGCCTCGGCCACCGTGTCGACGGGAGGCGTGTCCTCGAGTGCCTGCAGGGCGCGGTGCGCCCCGAGATGGTCACCGCCGTCGAGCGCTGCCGGGAGCGTCTCGCCACCGGCCTGCTCACCAACAACTTCCGCGACCCCACCGGCACCCGCCCACCGGAGATCGAGGAGGTCATGGGCCACTTCGACGTCGTCGTCGAATCGAGCGTCGTCGGGGTCCGCAAGCCCGATCCCCGTTTCTACGAGATCGCCTGCGAGCGCCTCGGGGTCCCGCCCGAGGCCTGCGTGTTCTGCGACGACCTGGGCGTCAACCTGAAGCCGGCCCGGGCCATGGGCATGACCACCATCAAGGTCGAGGATCCCCGCGTCGCCCTCGCCGAGCTCGAGGCCGTCGTCGGTTTCCCCCTGACCTGAACCCGGCGACCGGCCCGGGGTCAGTCGAAGGACAGGGCCCGCTCGAGCAGCTCTGCCTGCTCGGCGGCGTGGACACGGGCGCTACCCGTGGCCGGCGCGCCCGACTCGGGTCGGCTCACCCGCCGGATCCGGTGGGAGTCGCCGTGGGCCTCGTAGAGCCGGCCCTTGATGGCGTTCCACGCCCCCATGTTCTCGGGCTCCTCCTGGAGCCAGACGATCTCGGTGGCCCGCGGGTAGCGGGCCAGCTCGGCCGCCACCGCCTCGTAAGGCCAGGGGTAGAGCTGCTCGACACGGGCCACGGCCACGGGCGCGCCGAGCCGGTCGCGTTCGGTCTCGGCCTCGACGGCGATCTTGCCGGTGCACAACACCACCCGCCGCACCTCGTCGGGCTCGACGGTCCGGTCGCCGATCAGTTCCTCGAAGGTGCCCCGGGTGAAGGCCTCGACGGGCGAGCGGCTGGCCCGGTGGCGCAGCAGGGACTTGGGCGTGAACACGATCAGGGGCTTGCGCACGGCCCTCACCATCTGGCGACGCAGGAGGTGGAAGAACTGGGCCGCGGTGGTGGCGTTGCAGACCTGGATGTTGTCCTCGGCCGCCAGGAGCAGGAAGCGTTCGACACGCGCCGACGAGTGCTCGGGTCCCTGGCCTTCGTAGCCGTGGGGGAGCAGCATCACCAGGCCCGAACGCTGGCCCCACTTGTCCTCGGCGGCGACCACGAACTGGTCGATGATGATCTGGGCGCCGTTGGCGAAGTCGCCGAATTGGGCCTCCCAGGCGACGAGGGCGTCGGGTCGCGCCACCGAATAGCCGTACTCGAAGCCCAAAGCGGCGTACTCCGACAGCAGGGAGTCGTAGATCCACAGCTCGGTGCCGGGTGGTCTCAGGGTGGCCAGGGGGGTGTACTCGGCGCCGGTCTCGTAGTCGACCAGGGTCGAGTGACGGTGCGAGAAGGTGCCGCGGCGGGTGTCCTGACCCGCCAGGCGGACCGAGACCCCCTCCATGAGCAGGGAACCCAGTGCGAAGGCCTCGCCGAGGGCCCAGTCGACCTCGCCGGCGCGGAACATCTCGTCGCGGGTGGCGAACTGGCGGGCCAGCTTCGGATGCAGGGTGAACCCCTCGGGCAGTTCGCTCAACGCCCGGTAGATGCGCTCGACGACCGAGCGGTCGACAGCGGTCGAGACGTGGGGCAGCACCCCGATGGGCCGATGGTGGGGTCGGCGCAGGGGCACCGACTCGCCCCGCTCGGTCTCGCGTGTCTGCTCGAGAGCCTCCTGGAGGCGCCGGTGGAAGTCGGCGAGGGCGGCCTCCTCCTCGTCGGGGGTGAGGTCACCCCGCTTGACCAGGCTCGTCGTGTACAGCTCGCGCACCGAGGGGCGCTCGTCGATCCGCCGGTACATCTCGGGCAGGGTGTAGGAGGGGTCGTCGCCCTCGTTGTGCCCGTGACGCCGGTAGCAGATCATGTCGATCACGACGTCCTTGTGGAAGCGCTGGCGGTAGGCGAAGGCCAGGCGCGCCACCCGCACGCACGCCTCGGGGTCGTCGCCGTTGACGTGGAAGATCGGGGCCTGGATCATCTTCGCCACGTCGGTCGAGTACTGGGAGGAGCGGGCCTGCTCGGGGGTGGTGGTGAACCCGAGCTGGTTGTTGATGATCACGTGGACGGTGCCGCCGACCCGGTAGCCGCGGATCTGGGAGAGGTTGAGGGTCTCGGCCACGACCCCCTGGCCGGCGAAGGCGGCGTCGCCGTGAACGAGCACCGGCAGCACGGGGTAGACGTCGTGCTCGTCGTTGTCGGGGTCGATGGCGTCCATCTTCGCCCGGGCCATGCCCACCACGACGGGGTCGACCGCCTCGAGGTGCGAGGGGTTGGCGGCCAGCTCGACGGGGATGGGGTTGCCGTGGCGGCTCACGAAGGTGCCGGTCTGGCCCAGGTGGTACTTGACGTCGCCGGACCCCTGGATGGTGGCCTCGGTCGGCATGCCCTCGAACTCGCTGAAGAGCTGCTGGTAGGTCTTGCCGACGATGTTGACGAGCACGTTGAGGCGCCCCCGGTGGGCCATGCCCATGACGACCTCGGCCAGGCCCTCGTCGGCGGCGGCGCCCAGGAGGGCGTCGAGGAGGGGGATGGCGCTCTCGGCCCCCTCGATGCCGAAGCGCTTCTGGCCCACGTACTTGGTGCCGAGGAACTTCTCGAGGGCCTCGGCGGCGTTGAGGCGGGCGAGGATGTGGCGCTGCTCGTCGGGTTCGATGCTGGTGTCGGCCCCCTCGAGCTGCTCCTGCATCCAGCGCTTCTCGACCGGTTCCTGGATGTGCATGTACTCCACACCGACGGTGCGGCAGTAGGCGTCCCGCAGGATGTGGAGGAGGTCGCCGAGGGGCAGCTTGCGGTGGCCGCCCACCGGGGCGTAGCCGCCCTTGCCGCCGCCGGTCAGGAACTCGCGGTCGAGGTCCCAGATGGTGAGCCCGTAGGTGGCCGGGTCGAGCTCGGGATGCATCCGGGGTTCGGTGATCCGCAGGGGATCGAGGTCGGCGATGAGGTGGCCGCGGACCCGGTACATGTTGATGAGGGTGTTGACCTGGCCCTGCTTTTCGAGGCGGGCCGCCTCCCGGTCGACGGGGTTGACGTCGCGGCGCCAGCGGACGGCCTCGTAGGGCACCCCGACGGCGTCGAAGGCGCGGGCGTAGAAGTCGTCCTCGCCGAGGAGCAGCTCGTGGACCTTGCGCAGGAACAGGCCCGACTCCGCACCCTGGATGATGCGGTGGTCGTAGGTCGACGAGATGGTGATGACCTTGGAGATGCCGAGCTCGGCGAGCATGGCGGGGTCGCCGCCCTGGTACTCGGCGGGATAGGTGAGGGCCCCCACCCCGACGATCGTCCCCTGGCCGGGCATGAGACGGGGCACGGACTGGACGGTGCCGATGGTGCCGGGGTTGGTGAGGGTGACGGTGGTGCCGGCAAAGTCGTCGGGACTGAGCCGGTTCGACCGCACCTTGGCGATCAGCTCCTCGTAGCGCTCGACGAAGGCCTGGAAGTCGAGGGTGTCGGCGTCGCGGATGCACGGCACGAGCAGGGAGCGGGACCCGTCGGGCTTCTCGACGTCGACGGCGATGCCCAGCCCGACGTGCTCGGGGCGCAGGCGGCGGGGTTCACCGTCGGGGCCGTGGACGAGGACGTGGCCCATCACGGGGACCGCGTCGGCGATGGCGCGCACGACGGCGTAGCCGATGAGGTGGGTGAAGGAGACCTTGCCCCTCTGGTGGCGCTGGAGATAGCCGTTGAGGATCCGCCGGTTGACCTCGAGGAGCTTGGCCGGCACCTCGCGGAAGCTGGTGGCGGTGGGGACCGCCAGGCTGGCCTCCATGTTCTCGACGATGCGTCGACCCACCCCCCGGATGGGCTCGCCGGGGATCTCGTCGGACGCGGGCGTGGCTTCGGCGGCGGCCGGGGTCCCGCTCGCCGGTGCGGGCCCGCTCCGGTCGGTGGTGGCGGGTGGTGGTGTCGCCGGGCGGGCGGGGGC
>RFFY01000125.1 GCA_003697065.1 Actinomyces sp.
CTTCATGATCCGGCCTCCTCGAACTGGCACCCGGATCTCGGGTGCGGGACGGGGCCGGTTTCGCGCTGGCTCGCCGACGATCTCGCGACCATTTCACGATCGTCGGGTCGTTGCCTCCCCGTGACACCGCAGGGTAGGACCCCGCCCCGGACCGGACAATAGGTCGTCCGGCTCATCCGATCGGGGATGGGGGACGGTCGGTGTCAGGTTCGCCAGCGCCACGCGGCGACGGCGCTCAGGGCCACACCGGCGCCGAGGAGGGCCCAGGCGACGGTGCCCGCCGTGCCCGACGGCGGGACGGGACACCCGTCGGACCGGGCCAGCACGCCGCCCGCGGCGTCACGCACCTCGACGGGATGGGGGCCCGCGGCGACCTCGACGTCGCCGCTCCTGCCCGGTTCGAGCGAGACGACGGCCACGACCCGGCCACCGGTCACCACCCCGGCCTCGACCCCGGTCTCGCCGCCGTCGACGGCCACCCGGGCCCGGCCCGTCGCACAGTCGACGGTGACCGATGCCGTGGGTTCGGTGCACGCGGCGGGACCTTCGACCACGGCCAGGGGCGCGGACTCGGTGGCCTCGTCGACGCGCAGGCGCCAGGCGCCACCGGCGGGCAGGGGGATGTCGACCGTGTCGGCGCCGGGCTCGACGACGACGGGGCGGCGGACCAGGTCGGCGCCGTCGACGGTGATGACGACGGTGAAGCGGGCGAGGCCCTCGCCCCGTTCGGCCAGGGTCAGGGTGAGGGCCCGGCAGGCGACGTCGACCGCCGCCGAGGGATCGACGCAATCGGCCTCGAGATCGAGACGGGAGGTCTCGACGCCGTCGACCACGAGGCGCACGGGGACGGCGACCGGTTCGGGGCCGGTGAGGGTGCTCTCGACGGTGCGGGAGGCGCCGGCGTCGAGCTCGAGGACATGGCTCGTGGGCCCCAGGACGAGGGTGGCCTCGCCCGGGGCGTCGCCCCGGTTGGTGACGGTGGCGAGCGCCCGCCCCGCCCCGCAGTCGATCCCGGCGTCGAGTTCGAAGCGGGGACGCGGGCAGTCGGGTTCGAGGTGGCGCCGCAGGAGTTCACCGCCGTCGGCATCCAGGACGAGCAGGTCCTCACCGTCGTCGCCGAGGGGAAACTCGAGTTCGAGGACGGCCCCGGGCGCCAGCTCTGTGGGCGGGACCGTCTCGTGACGCACCCGTACCACGGTGAGGCGGGTCGCCTCGCCGCCCTCGTTGGCCAACCGGACCCTCACGACACCGGCCGGACAGTCGACGGTGACGGTGGCCGCCGGGCGGGCGGGCGCCTCACAGTCGACGGTGACGGCGTCACGGGCGAGGAGCTCGCCCGAGAGGTGATCGAGGACACGGACGTCGAGGCGCGTGTTCTCGAGGGTGGGATCGACGGCGACGGTGGTGGTGGTCGTGGCGCCGGCCCCGAGGACGAGCCCGGTCGTCACCCCCGCCCGGCTCACGGCGAGGTCGACGTTGGCGGCCACCCCACCCCGGTTGGCCAACTCGACGCTGACGGCGCCGGCCCCGCAGTCGACGCCGGTGCGGGCGACGACCACGACCGCGGCACGCGACGCGGGGGGTGTGACCGGAACCCCGCCCCCGCCCCCCGTCCCGGGCGCGGCACTGGTGGTCGTGGCCGCCGGGGTACCACCGGGCAGTGTGGTGCCCGATCCCCCGCCCGGTGCGGTCGTGCTCGAGGTGGACCCCCCGGGCGGCACGGTCGA
>RFFY01000752.1 GCA_003697065.1 Actinomyces sp.
AACGTCGCCGTGCGCGCCGTCGACGCCGGCAAGACCGCGGGTCGTGACCTCATCGTCGGCGGCTTCGACATCTCCACCGACATCATCGACGCCATCAAGACCGGCGACATCGCCTTCACCGTCGACCAGCAGCAGTACCTCCAGGGCTACCTGCCGGTCGTGTTCCTGTACCTGTACAAGACCAACCTGAACACGGTCGGCGGCGGCCAGCCCGTCCTGACCGGCCCCGGCTTCGTCACGACCGACAACGTCGACGACGTCGCGGCTCTGGTCGAGGCGGGTACCCGCTGATCGGCCTCTGACCGGTCCCGACCGGCCGGGCCCCGTGCCCGGCCGGTCGGCCCCGGTCCTGACACGGTCCGGCCAGCGTCCGGACCCGGGTGGGCCCGGCTGGTGGCCGGGCGCGAGCTGACACAAGGGGGAGACCGTGGCCGAGGCCACACCGACACAGTCCACCGACGACGCGGGGCCCGACGACGCGGGAAAGGGCGACGAGCGACTCGTGCACCGCGGACCCATCCAGCGCCTCCTCGTCCGCCCCGAGATCGGGGCCCTGATCGGTGCCGCCGGCATCTGGGTGTTCTTCTGGGCCGCCACCGAGGTCTTCGGGACGGCGGCCGGCGCCGCCAACTACCTCGACGTGGCCGTCACCTTGGGCATCATGTCGGTGGCCGTCGCCATGTTGATGATCGGCGGCGAGTTCGACCTGTCGTCGGGGGCCATGACCGGGGCGACGGGCATCCTCGTCATCCTCCTGGTCAAAGAGACCGGCGAGTTCGGCGGCGCGGGGCTCACCTTGTGGATCGCCATACCCCTGTCGTTCGTGCTGGCCCTCGGTGTCGGCTGGTTCAACGGCACCATGGTCGAACGCACCTCCCTGCCGAGCTTCATCGTCACCCTGGGCACCTTCTTCATGCTCAAGGGCGGCAAGCTCGGCTTCTCCAAGCTCTTCACCGACAAGGTCATCGTCGAGGGACTCGATCAGGCCCACGGCTACGACTTCTGGCGGCGCATCTTCGCCTCCTCGTGGATCCGCAACGACCACGTGCTCGACTCCCGCGACACCGTCTACGTGGTCCTCGTCGTCATCGGCGTCTCGCTGGCGATCCTCGGCCTGCTCGAGATGACCTACACCCGGGCCCGTCACCAGCGACCGGTGGGTCTCGTCGTCGCCCTCGTGGGCGCGGGTGCCGCCCTGGCCGGCTTCGTCGCCCTGCTGGGCACCGACGGGACGGGCGCCAACACCGTCTTCGGGCTCCTG
>RFFY01000126.1 GCA_003697065.1 Actinomyces sp.
CGGCGACGGCCTTCCCCACGCCGACGCCGTCATGGACCGGGGTCTGATCCTGCCCTGCAACCACGGCATCGACGACGAGGGCATCGCCTGGATCGTCCATCACCTCGACGACTTCGTGGCCCGTCACACCTGACGGCGGACCTTCAGCGCCGGGAGGCGAAGAAGGCGGTGAGCAGCTCGCCGCACTCGTCGGCCAACACGCCGGACACGACGGCGAACTCGTGGTTGAGGCGGGGATCGACGGCGAGGTTGTACAGGGAGCCACACGCCCCGGCCTTGGGGTCGGCCGCCCCGTACACGACGGTGTCGATCCGGGCCTGCTGGAGGGCACCGGCGCACATGGGGCAGGGCTCGAGGGTCACGACGACGGTCGCCCCCGTCAGACGCCACGACCCCACCGCGGCGGCGGCGTCGCGCACGGCGAGCATCTCGGCGTGCGCCGTCGGATCGCCCAGGTGTTCGCGTTCGTTGTGGCGGCGGGCGACGATGCGGCCCCCGACGACCACGAGCGCCCCCACCGGCACGTCGCCGTGGTCGACGGCGAGGCGGGCCTCGGCCAGGGCGGCGCGCATGAGTCCGGCATGGTCGCTCCCGTGGACGGGGTCGCCCACGGGGCCCTCGCGGCCGTCGTCAATGGGGCTCACGGGTCGGGGACCTCGGCCATGAGGCGGTCGATGACCGCCGCCGCCCGGGCGGTGAAGGGGCCGTCGACCACGGCGAGAGGGGTGTCGTCGACCCGGGCGATCGACTGGACTCCCCGGGTGGTCGAGGTGAGGAAGGCCTCGCTGGCACCGGCCAGGTCGGCGACGGGCAGGTGGCTCTCGGTCACCTCGAGGTTCTCGACGACGAGGGCCCGGGTGACCCCGGCCAGACAGCCCGTGTCGAGGGGTGGGGTGTACAGGCGCTCCCCGTCGGACCAGAAGACGTTGGAGCCCGTCCCCTCGCTGAGGTGGCCCCGCGTGTCGGCGAAGAGGGCCTCGGTGGCGCCCCGGGCCCGGGCGTGGCGCAGGGCCACGACGTTCTCGGCGTAGGAGATGGACTTCACGCCCGCCAGGGCGCCCCGCTCGTTGCGGGGATGGGGGAACACGGCGACAGCCGTGCCCGGCCGGTGGTCGGGACGGGCACCGCCCGCGATGACGACGGTGGTCGGCGGACCGTCGCCCCGGCCGGAGCCGAGGGGACCGCGGCCGCTGGTGACGTAGACGCGCACCAGATGGGCGGCGGGGGCGGCGGCGACCGTCTCGGCCACGGCCGCCGCCAGCTCGGTGCGGGAGTGGGGGGCGTCGAGACCGAGCGCGGCGAGGGAGCGTTCGAGGCGCTCGAGGTGACGGGTCAGGGCGAAGGCCACCCGGTCGGGACCCGACCCCACGACGACGAGGGTCTCGAAGGCGCCGTCGCCGACGAGAGGACCGTGGTCGTCGACGGCGAGATGGGGCGCCGACGGGTCGACGAGGTGCCCGTCGAGCCACACGGCGGTCTGCATGGCGGAGGGTGTGGGATTCGAACCCACGGTGGACGCGAGCCCACACACGCTCTCCAGGCGTGCCCAATCGTCCGCTCTGGCAACCCTCCGGAACCCCGCAGCGCGGGATCCGGCCCGCAAGGGTATCGTGTGGGGGCGACGCCCGTTTCGGGGTGTGGCGGCCGGGTCCTGTGCAACGGGAGCCCGTGAACCGAGTCAGGGCCGGGAGGCAGCAGCTCTCAGCGGAACCTCCCGTGTGCCGCAGGTCGCCTGGCCGTCACTCCCGGAAACGGGCGTCGGCGCGCCCAGCTAGGCTCGCTCCGAGATGGCCTACCAGTCGCTCTACCGCCGTTTCCGGCCCCGTCGTTTCGCCGAGATCAAGGGTCAACCCCACGTGGTGGCGGCCCTGCAGGGCGCCGTGCGGGAGGGCACCGTCGGCCACGCCTACCTGCTGCACGGCCCCCGGGGAACGGGCAAGACGACGACGGCCCGGGTTCTGGCCAAGGCCCTGAACTGCGAGAACCGGGGCGACGACGGCGAACCCTGCTGCGTCTGCGAGTCCTGTGTGGCCATCGAGGAGGGCCGCTCCTTCGACCTCCACGAGCTCGACGCCGCCTCGAACAACCGGGTCGAGAACATGCGCGAGCTGCTCCAGAGGGTGAACCTGGGCACCCCGGGGCGGGCCAAGGTGTACCTGCTCGACGAGGTCCACATGCTCACCTCGGGGGCCGAGAACGCCCTGTTGAAGACCCTCGAGGAGCCTCCCGCCCACGTCACCTGGGTGCTGGCGACGACCGAACCCCACAAGGTGGTCGAGACGATCCGCAGCCGGTGCCAGGTCTTCGAGCTGCGCCTGCTCGGTGGCGACGCCATGGCCGAGCACGTGCGCTGGGTGATCGCCGAGGCCGGTCTCGACATCCCCGCCGACCGCCTCGACGAGGTCGTCGACCATGTGGTCGCCGAGGGCGGCGGGTCGGTGCGCGACACCCTGTCGGCCCTCGACCGGGTGGTGGCGGCCGGCGGTGTGGTCGACCTCGACACCTCCACCGACACCCTGCTGGAGGCCCTCGTGGCCGGCGACGTGGCCGGGGCGCTGGCGGGTGTCGCCGCCGCCTTAGACCGGGGACGCGATCCCCGCACCCTGGGCGCCGACGTGCTGGCCGGACTGCGTGACGCCTTCCTGACGGCGATGGGGGCACCCCCCGCCCGCCTGTCGGAGCGGGCCCGGCGCCGGGCCGAGACCCTGGCGGGCGCGGTGGCGCCGCGGGTGCTCACCCGGGCCGTCGAGGTCCTGGGTTCGGCCCTCGTCGACATGCGCCAGGCGCCCGATCCGCGTATCGATCTCGAGGTGGCCCTCGTCCGCCTGTGCGGGGTGGCCGACGCCGACCCCGGCGCCGGGGGCGGCGTCGACGAGGGGGCGCTGGCTGCTCTGGTCCGGCGGGTCGAGACCCTCGAGGGCCGCCTGGCGGCGCTCGCCGAGTCGTCACCGGGCCCGGGCCGGGCACGCGGTGGCGAGAGTCATCGCGACCGGGCCCCTTCGGCTCCACCTCCCCCGGCGGTGCCCTCCCGTCGGCCCGCCCGGACGACGGCGGCCCCGGCCGCGCCCCCGGCGCCGCC
>RFFY01000753.1 GCA_003697065.1 Actinomyces sp.
CGAGGCCACCCGGCGCGAGGCCACCCGGCGCTGGTGGTCCGACTGGGCGGCGCGCCTCGACCTGCCCCCCGTGGAGGTCGAGCTCGTGCGCCGCTCCGCTCTCACCCTGAAGGCCCTGTGCTACGGCCCCTCGGGCGCCATCCTCGCCGCCCCCACCACCAGCCTCCCCGAGGTCATCGGCGGGGTACGCAACTGGGACTACCGCTACTGCTGGATCCGCGACGCCTCCCTGTCGGCGGCCGCCCTCGTGCGCCTCGGCTCCATCGAGGAGGCCATGGACCTGCTCGACTGGCTCCTGCGGGTGCTCGACCGTCTCGACACCGGCCCCGAGCGTCTCGCTCCCCTCTACGACGTGGCCGGCGGGCCCCTGCCCCCGGAGGCCACGATCGAGGAACTCCCCGGTTACGCCGGGAGCCGCCCGGTCCGTATCGGCAACGCCGCCGACCATCAGGTCCAGCTCGACGTCTTCGGCCCTGTGCTCGACCTCGTCCACCTCCTCGGCGAGGTCGACGCCCCCCTCTCGGCGCGTCACTGGCGCCTGGTCGAGGATCTCGTGTCGGCCGTCGACCGACGCTGGCGCGAACCCGACCAGGGCATCTGGGAGATCCGGGCCGCGCCGCGCCACCACGTCCACTCCAAGGTCATGTGCTGGGTCACCGTCGACCGGGCCGTCCGGGTCGCCGACCTCGTCTTCGGGCGCAGCCGACCCGAGTGGGAGACCCTCCGTGACGAGATCCGCGAGGACGTGCTCACCCACGGCTACAAGCCCCACGTCGGGGCCTTCACCGCCGCCTACGACGGCGACGACCTCGACGCCTCGGTGCTGGTCGTCGGCCTGAGCGGTCTGCTCCCGCCCGACGACCCCCGCTTCGCCGGCACCGTGGCCGCCGTCGAGGCCTGGCTGCGCGACGGGCCGACCGTGTACCGCTACCGCCACGACGACGGCCTGCCCGGCGAGGAGGGGGGCTTCAACCTCATGACGTCGTGGCTGATCGACGCCAAGATCCTGCTGGGCGAACTCGACGACGCCAAGGCCCTCTTCGCCGCCTACGCCCGCCTGGCCGGCCCGACGGGCCTGCTAGCCGAGGAGTACGACCCGCGCACGGGCCGGGCCCTCGGCAATCACCCCCAGGCCTATTCCCACCTGGGGCTCATCATGAACGCCTGCAACCTGGCCGCAGCCGAGCGCTCCTCGTGACGGGCGCTGCCGCGGGGCCGCCGCGCCGGGTGGGACTCAGAGACCGACGATGGTCTCGCTGACCTCGTCCATCCCGACGCTGTTGATCTCGACCACCTCGGTCACCCCGGGCACGCGGTCGCGCAGGATGCGTTCGATGCCGGCCTTGAGGGTCTGACTCGAGGCGGGGCAGGTCACGCAGGCCCCCTGGAGTTCGACGGTCACCACCCCGGTGTCCTCGTCGACGTCGACCAGGATGAGGTCGCCCTGGTCGGCCTGCACGGCGGGCCTCATCGCCTCGACCACCTTCTCGACCTGGTCGCGCATCGTGGACGCCATGGCCCCAGTGTCGCAGACCGGGCGCCCGATCCCACCCCCCTCGGGGCGGTCCCGCTCGTCTATCCTCGCCCCGTGATGTCCGCCGCCCACGCATCCGCCGCGGTACTGGCCCACCAGGGGGGCTGGGACGAGATCGTCCTCGTCGCCGGGCCCCTGCTGGTGTTCGCCGGCCTGCTGTGGGTGGCCAAGAAGAGGGCGGAGAAGATGGTGGCCGCACGCGAGGCGGCCGAGCGCGCCAGCCGCGACGACTGAGTCAGGCCCGCTCCACCCGGGCTCCCAGGGCCGCCAGCTTGCCCACCAGATCCTCGTAGCCCCGGTCGACATGGTGGGCGTCGGCCACCACGGTCTCCCCCTCGGCGCCCAGGCCCGCCACGACCAGAGCGGCACCGGCGCGGATGTCGTGGGCCCGCACCGGCGCCCCCGACAGGCGCTCGACCCCCCGCACGACGGCGTGGTGGGCCTCGGTGCGGATGTCGGCGCCCATGCGCCTCAGCTCGTCCACGTAGCGGAAGCGGCCGGCGAAGAGGTTCTCGGTCACGATGCCGACCCCCTCGGCGGTCGACAGGAGGGTCACGATCAGGGGCTTGTAGTCGGTGGCGATCCCCGGATAGGGCAGGGTGGAGCAGTCGACGGCACGCAGGCGTCGGTTCGCCATGGCCCACAGGCCGTCGGGATCGGCCGAGATGCGCATGCCCATCTCGCCCAGCTTCTGACACAGCAGGTCCATGTGGTCGAGGCGGGCGTCGGCGACGACGATCTCGCCGCCCGCCATGCCCACCGCCGCCAGGTAGGTGGCGGCCTCGATGCGGTCGGGCACGACCCGGTGACGGACCGGCCCCAGCTCGTCGACGCCCTCGATCACGATGGTCGAGCTCCCCGCTCCCTCGATGCGGGCGCCCATCTTGTTGAGCATCCCGCACAGGTCGGCGATCTCGGGTTCGCGTGCGGCGTTGTCGATGGTCGTCGTGCCCTTGGCCCGCACCGCCGCCATGACGATGTTCTCGGTGGCGCCGACACTGGGGAACTCGAGCAGCACCCGGCTCCCGACCAGGTTGGGGGCCCGGCCCTCGACGTAGCCGTGGGAGGTGTCGAACTCGGCGCCCAACGCCGCCAGGCCCCGCAGGTGCATGTCGATCGGGCGCGGGCCGAAGTCATCGCCGCCGGGCAGGGCGACCCGGGCCTCGCCGCAGCGGGCGAGGAGAGGACCCAGCACCACGATCGAGGCCCGGAAGCGTTCGACCAGCTCGTAGGGGGCGACCGGGGTGATGGTGGCCGGCATGTCGATCTCGAGCACCCGGTCGTCGTCGAGGGAGGCGTCGGGGTCACGCCAGCGCACCCGGGCTCCCATCGACCGCAACACCTCGGCCATCAACTCGACGTCGGTGATGCGGGGAACCCGGACGAGCTCGTGCACCCCGGGGGCGAGCAGGGTGGCCGCCATGAGCTTGAGGGCGGAGTTCTTCGCCCCGCCCACCCGCACCCGCCCCGACAGGGGATCACCGCCGTGGACGACGATGCGATCGACGCTCGTGGGGGCGGCGGTCGTGGGGTCGGCGGCCGGCACCGACCCAGTCTGCCAGACGACGGGACCCGTGCCCCCGGTATCCTCGCCGGCGACCGGCACGAGGAGGAAGGTGACCCGGGTCCGCCAGGTCCACGAGTGCGACGACGACACCCTGGCCGGTCTCCGGCGGCCCCGGACCGACATCGTCGCCGAACGGGTCGACGGCCCCGACCGGTGGAGCGCCGCCGAGGGACCCTTCCGCCGCTACCGGCGCCGGCTCGAGGTGACACCGGTCGCCCCGGGCCGGTGGCGGGTCGTCGAGACCATCGACTACGCCCTCGCCATCCCCGTGTGGGGGTGGCTGTTCCATCTCCCGGTGCGGCGGGCCGTCCGCCGGCGCCGTGACGAGTTCCGCTACTGGTGGGCCCCTCCGGACCGTCTCGACCGGCGTGCCGCCACCGTGCTCGGCCTCTTGTGCACCGTGCAGGTCGTCGACGGGTACCTCGGCACGGTGCTGACTCAGACCCTCACCTTCGCCGCCGACGAGTTCGGACGGGGCAACACCGCCCAGGGCCTGGTCTTCGGCGGGGTGCGGGTGGGGGTCCTGATCGCCCTCGTGACCGTGGCGGCCGCCGATCGACGGGGCCGGCGTCGACTCCTGATCGCGGCCGGCATCGGTGCGTGCGCCTTCACCGCCCTGGGGGCGGCGGCCCCCGACCTGTGGTTCGTCGGGTTGACCCAGCTCGTCGCCCGGGGCCTGTCGACGGCCCTGGGGATCCTCATCGTGGTCGTGGCCGCCGAGGAGATGCCCGCCCGCAGCCGGGCGTGGGCGGCCTCGGTGCTCGTGTTGACGGCGGGACTCGGTTCGGGCATGGCGGTGTGGGTGCTCCCCGTCGCCGACCTGAGTCCCCGGGGCTGGCGCGTGGTGTACCTGGTCGGGGGTCTGGGCGCCCTGGTGGTGTGGTGGGTCGGTCGGCGCCTCCCCGAGACGCGGCGCTTCCTGCGCTCGACGACCGTCCCGGCCCCCGACGGCGAGGCGGCCCGGCGCCGGCGCGACCGCCTGGTGCTGCTCGGGGTGTCGGCCTTCCTGCTGTCGATGTTCGCGGCCCCGGCATCGAGCTTCCAGAACGACTTCCTCAAGGACGAGCGGGGTTTCAGCGCCTCCCGGGTCTCCCTGTTCACCCTGGTGACGAGCACGCCGGCGGGCCTCGGGATCCTCCTCGGCGGTCACCTGGCCGAGACCCGCGGCCGGCGGCCCGTCGGGGCGGCGGGACTGGTCGGGGGCGCCGTGTGCACCGCCGCCGCCTACTTCGCCCACGGCACGAACCTGTGGCTGCTCACCCTGGCGGGGGTCGTCATCGGCGCCGCGGCCGTGCCCGCCCTGGCGGTGTACGGGCCCGAGCTCTTCGGTACCCACGACCGGGGCCGCGCCAACGGTCTCATCGTCACCGTGGGCGTCGCCGGATCGGCCGTCGGTCTGCTCACGGCGGGCTGGTTGTCGGACCGGTTGGGTGGCGAGCTCGGCCCCGCCCTGGCCCTGCTCGCCCTCGGTCCGGTGGCCGTCGCCGCCCTCGTGGTGACCCGCTA
>RFFY01000754.1 GCA_003697065.1 Actinomyces sp.
CCCCGGGGGTGGCGAAGCGGACCGTCGACCCGTCGGCGCGGGGGAGGTCGACGACGAGGCGGAGCTTGGCCCCCCGGCGCAGGGGCGTGGACGACACGACGTCGAGCCCGAAGGGCGAGACCCCGATGACCCGGATGTCGCGACCGCCGACGGCGGCGACGACCGGCAACTCGCCGAAGGTCCGGAAGCTGCGCCGTTCCTGGCGCAGGCGCAGGGCGGCCCGGGCCTGGACCACCGCCCCGGCGAGCCAGCCACCCGCGGCGACGGCCCCGAAGAGGACGAGGTCACTGTGGTCGGTGCGGACCAGACCCAGCCCGACGGCGGCCGCGGCGAGGGCCCCTCCTGCGGCCCATACCAGGCCGAGGAGGCGCCTGCCGACGAAACCCGGCGGCGTGTCGGTGAGGGACGCGCCGAGGGGGCGCAGGCGCAGGGCGGCCACGGCGCAGCGCAGGTCGGTGGCACCGCGCCGGATGTCGCCGGCCACCCACGAGCGCCACCCCACGGGTGCCAGCAGGGCCGCCCGGGCCCCCGTCATGGCAGCGACACGCGCGGCCCAGAAGGCGGCGACGAGGGTGGCCGGACCGCCCACGGGTGACGCCGAGGTCCCGGCGACGGCGACAGCGAGACCGACGATCACCCCGAGGCGCAGCACGGCGATCGGCCCGGCCCAGGCGGCAGCCAGCGCCAGACGCTCGAGGCGCGGCACCCCCCGCCGGGCGGCCCGCAGGGCCGGATGCACGGTGACGACGAGACCCTGGTGCAGATCACGGGCGTGGCGGTGGAGATGGCGCCGGTCGTCCCAGTCGGCCAGGCGACGGGCGCCCGGGGTCGGCTCGAAACGGATCCGCCAGCCCCGCGAGCGCAGGTCGAGCCCGGCGGCGAGGGTGACTCCCCGGCAGATGTCGGGCAGGAGGTCGGGCTCGATCGTCTCCCACGCCTCCCGGCGCACCACGCCGGGGCCCGGCCACCAGGGGAGGGCCGCTGCGGCATCGAGGCGGGGGGACCAGAGACGGTCGCGGATCTGCTCGACCCCGTAGCCCCCGTGGTCGATGGGGTTGTCGGCGTTGGTGATCTCGACACGGGTGACGACGACCCCGACGGCGGGGTCGGCGAAGGCAGGCGCCGCCAGGGTCATGAGGTCGGGCAACACGACGGTGTCCGCCGGGACGACGGCCACGAAGGGGGCGTCACCGACGCCGGCCGCCGCCCTCACGGCCCGGGCGGTGGAACCCCCGCCGGTGTGGGCCTCGACCTCGAGACGGGAGCAGAGAGCGTCCAGCTCCGGGCGCCGCTCGCGCAGAGCCAGGCTCACCGTGCCGCGGCCCTCGACCAGGCGGGCGGCCAGCAGGGCCGCTCGGACCTCGCTGGCCGGTTCGTCGTCGGCGACCACCACGACATCCACCCGGCCGGGCTGGACCGGTGCCGGGGTCGGCGGCGGGGGATCGTCGGGGGAGGGCGCCACCCCGGAGGGTCCGGTGCCGAGGAGGACCTCCACCCCCAAGCGGACCACGGCGGCGGCCTCGACCAGCCACAACAGGGCGAAGGCGACCGGGGAGGCCCCCGACGTCGTCGCCACCAGGCGCCATCCGAGGTAGACGGCACCGGCGGCCACCCCCGCCCAGGCCGCCCAGCGGCGCGTGGTCTCGGACATGTTCCTCCGATCGGCACGGGAGCGCGACACGTTGAGGCGGGCGGCACGGGGGGACCACGGGATCGTGACCCCCGGACCCCCCGCTCAGGTCCGAGGTCCCGGGGCCGATGGGATGGCGTGAGATTCCGGCGTCGACCCTCCGCGCCCGCCCGACCCGACTGGGACGCCCTAGCCGGCGATCCCGGGGCCGGGCCGGAGCCGGCCGACCCGGTCGACGATGCCGCACCCGGCCGGGTGAGCACCCCGCCGGCGTTCCGGATCGTGCGCAACGGCTTCGACACGGCCGAGGTGGCGGCCTTCCTGGCGTCGATCTCGGCCCACCTCGACACGGTGCGCCCCTCGACCATCCGCACCGCCGTGTTCACCACCGTGCGCAAGGGCTACGACAAGCGCCAGGTGGTCGCCTACCTCCACCGTCTCGCGGCCGAGGTCGAGGCCGAGCGGGCGGCACGACGGGCGGCCCGCCTCGGGGCGCCCCCGGGACCGCCTCCCGCCCCGGTCCACGACGAGGCGGGCGCCGCCGGGACAGGCCCGGTGCCGGCGGGTGGTGGGGGTGCCGCGTCCCGACCCGGCTCGCCGGATCCGCTCGAGATCGCGGCCGCCGAGATCCGCCGCCGGCGCGACGAGCACCTGAGGGTGCTGGAGGAGAAGCGCCGACGCGCCGAGGTCGCCATCGAACGCCGCCTCGGCCGCGCCGAGACCGAGGCCGCCGGGGTGCGCCGCCAAGCCGAACTCGACGCCGCCCGCACCCGCCAACAGGCCGAACTCGACGCCGCCCGCACCCGCCAACAGGCCGAACTCGACGCCGAGGGGCTCCGCCGTCGGGCCGAGCTGCTCGCCACCGAGGCCCGGACCCGGGCCGAGGTGGAGGCGGGTGAGGTCCGCGCCCGCGCCGAGAGCGAGGCGGGTCGTCTGCGGACCCGGGCCGAGGCCGAAGCCGCCGAGGCGGTGCGGCGGGCCGAGGGCGAGGCGGAACGAGTGCGCCGCGAGGCCGAACTCGAGGCCGCCCGCATCCGCCAACAGGCCGAACTCGACGCCGCCCGCACGCGCGAGGAGACCCTGGCCTGGGCCCGCCGGGTGATCGCCCTGGCCCGGGCCGTCCACTCGAGCGTCGGCGGCACACCCGCCGATGTCGCCCCGCCGCCCGGCACCCGGCGCCACGCCCCGGTCGATCTTCCCCTCGGTCGTCTCGTCGAGGAGTGAGGCGGCGGCGGTAGGGTCGCGGCATGCCGACCTTCGATGTCGTGTCCGAGGTCGACCTCCAGGAGGTGCGCAACGCCGTCGATCAGGCGTCGCGGGAGGTCGCCAACCGCTTCGACTTCAAGAACACCGACTCGTCGATCCGCCTCGGCGACGGGGTCATCGACCTCGAGTCGTCGACCGAGGACCGTCTGGCCGCCCTCCGCCAGGTGCTCGAGGAGAAGCTCGTGCGGCGCAAGGTGTCCCTCAAGGCCCTGGACTGGGGTCGGGTGGAGGAGGCGTCGGGCGGCCGGGCCCGGCAGCAGGCCCGTATCGTCGCCGGCATCGCTTCCGACAAGGCCCGCGAGCTGAACAAGTTCATCAAGGGCCTGGGGCTCAAGGGCGTCCAGTCCTCGACCCAGGGCGACCAGATCAGGGTGTCGTCGAAGAAGCGCGACCAGCTCCAGCAGGTGATCGCCGCCCTCCGCGAGGAGGACTTCGGCATTCCCCTGCAGTTCACGAACTTCCGGGACTGACGTCCCCGGTTCGCCGGGGGAGGCCACCCGCTCACGCCACCCAGGGTTGGGGGCGGCGTGGAGCCCGGCGGGGCCTCAGCCCAGGGCCCGGAGACGGCGGATGCGCTCCTCCACGGGGGGATGGGTGCTGAAGAGACGCCCCAGACCGCCCCCGCCGCCCCCGCGCATCTGGGCCTTGAGGGGATTGACGATGTAGGCCGATGCCTGGTTGGGGTCGACGGCCGCCGGGATCCGGCCGGCGAAGGCGTCGAGGCGCTCCAGGGCCCGGGCCAGGGGTTCACCCGTGCCGAGCAGCTTGGCCGCCGAGGCGTCGGCCTGGAACTCGCGGCTGCGGCTGATGGCCATCTGGATCAACATGGCGGCGAGGGGGGCCAGCAGGGCGAAGGCGAGCTCGCCGATGGGGTTGCGGTCGCGGTCGCCACGGCCGCCGGCGAAGATGGCGCCCCACATGGCCATCCGGGCGGCGAAGGTGATCGCCATGCCGATGGCGGCCGCCACCGATCCGATGAGGATGTCGCGGTTGCGGATGTGGGAGAGCTCGTGGGCGAGGACGCCCCGGATCTCGTCCCACGTCATGAGCTCGAGCAGGCCCTGGGTGACACACACGGCGGCGTGGTGGGGATTGCGCCCCGTGGCGAAGGCGTTGGGCTGGGGGTTGGGCGAGACGTAGAGGCGGGGCTTGGGCAGGCCGGCGCGCTCGCAGAGCTCCTCGACGATGGCGTGGTACTGGGGCATCTGCTCGGGCGTCACGGGCACGGCCCGGGCCGCCCGGATGGCGAGCTTGTCGCTGAAGAAGTAACTGCCACCGACCATCACGAGGGCGAGAACGAAACCGATGGTCAGGCCGCCGCTGCCGCCGAGGGCGCCGCCGGCGACGATGATGAGGCCGCCGAGGGCGGCGAGCAGGACGAAGGTCTTGGCGGTGTTGATCATGGTGGGGGAACCTCCTGCATCCACGCTAGGAGGCGGTGACGAAAAGCGGGTGAAACCCGAGGTGTCAGGTCCCGGGGGTCTCCCGGTGGGCCTCCCAGAGGTCGCCGCTGTTCTCGTAGTACCCCGAGTGCACGTAGAGGGCGGGAATCCCCCGACCCTCGTAGGTGGCGACGTTGTCACCGTCGTCGTCGAGGGCGAGGCGCACCTCGATGCCGTCGCGGGCGAGGGCGTCGACGACGTCGGCTTTGAACAGGGAGGATCGCCGCTCGTCGCCGTCACCCCGCATGACGAGCAGGTCCCAACGCACCTCGTGGCGTGCGAGCCAGTCGACGGTCAGGTCGAAAACGTCGACGGGACGGGCCGTGACGATCGCCACGATGACCTCGGAGGCGATGAGGGCGGCGAGGCGTCTCCCCCGCTCGATGACGGGATCGGCCGCGGCGGCACGGAAGAAGGCCGACCAGTCCGGGGCGTCCCGGCGGAGGAGGTGTTGACGGTGGGCGGCGTCGCTGATGACACCGTCGAGGTCGAAGGCGACGGCCGGGCCGCGGCGGACCCGGCCGTCACGCCACACCCGATGGGCCGCCGGCGACCCGGCGGCGCGCCTGTCGTGGGGGACGGACAGGTTCAGTCCTCGTCGTCTCGCGCCGCCGCCGCCCGCTCGGCGATCTCGGCCACCACCGACGGGTCGGCGAGGGTGGTCGTGTCGCCCAAGGCGTGACCGTCGGCGACGTCGCGCAGGAGGCGTCGCATGATCTTGCCCGAGCGGGTCTTGGGCAGGTCCGGCACGACGAACACCTGCTTGGGACGGGCCGTGGGTCCGAGCTTCTTCGCCACGTGGGCGCGCAGCTCCTCGCCGAGCTCGGGGGTGGGTTCGACGCCGCCCACCAAGATGACGTAGCCGACGATGGCCTGACCGGTGATCTCGTCACGGGCGCCGACGACGGCCGCCTCGGCGACGGCGGGATGGTCGACGAGGGCCGACTCGACCTCGATGGTGGAGATGCGGTGACCCGAGACGTTCATGACGTCGTCGACCCGTCCCAGCAGCCAGAAGTTGCCGTCGGCGTCGATACGGGCCCCGTCACCGGCGAAGTAGCGGCCCGGGAAGCGCGACCAGTAGGTCTCGCGGTAGCGCTCGGGGTCGCCCCAGATCCCGCGCAGCATCGAGGGCCAGGGGCGGGTGATGGTGAGATAGCCGCCGCCCTCGGTGACGGGATTGCCGTCGTCGTCGACGACCTCGGCGAAGACCCCGGGGATCGGTTCGCTGGCCGAGCCGGGTCGCGTGGCGTGCACGCCGGGCAGGGGCGAGATCATGTGACCGCCGGTCTCGGTCTGCCACCAGGTGTCCACGATGGGGCACCGCTCGCGGCCCACGTGGGTGTGGTACCACATCCATGCCTCGGGGTTGATGGGCTCGCCGACGGTGCCGAGGACCCGCAGGCTGGACAGGTCGTGGCGGTCGACCCACTCCGGACCCCACTTCATGAAGGTCCGGATGGCGGTGGGCGCCGTGTAGAACTGGGTCACCCCG
>RFFY01000127.1 GCA_003697065.1 Actinomyces sp.
CCGACGATCTCGAACACCCCGTCGTCGGTGAACAGGTCGGCGTAGCCGTCGCCGTCGCCGGCATCGATGCGGTGGCAGTAGGCGGCGTCGAGGTTCCAGATGGCGACGAGGTCGTCGGTGGCGCTCACGGTGCCCTCCCCGGGGTCGATGGTGTCGGCCGGAGTCTCGCGTGCCTCGCCGCTCGACGCCCGTCGACGCGGCCGCACCGGCGCCGGCCGGCCCAGACTGCCGGCCCGGGCTGGCCGGACCCCGGGCGCGCCCCTAGCCTGCGGGCGTGACCGCTGACTTCGACCGCCTCATCGACGAACGCCTCGACCAGCTCCTCGAGACCGACCCCCGTACGGTCGACCAGGAGACCTTCCGGGGTCGCCAGTTCGACCTCGGGCTGGCCTGGGTGCACTTCCCCGAGGGCCGGGGCGGACTCGGCGCCCCGCCCCGCCTCCAAAAGAGGGTCGACGCCCGCCTGCGCGAGGCCGGGGCCCGCCCGCCCACCGACCGCCACTTCTTCGGTCTGACCATGGCGGGACCGACCATGGTCATGCACGGCTCCGACGCCCTGCTCGACCGGCTCCTGCGCCGTTGCTTCACCGGTGAGGACGCCTGGTGCCAGCTCTTTTCGGAACCCGGCGCCGGCTCCGACCTCGCCGGCCTGGCCTGCCGGGCCGTGCGCGACGGCGACGAGTGGGTCATCAGCGGCCAGAAGGTCTGGAACACCCTGGCCCACATCGCCGACCGCGGCATGCTCGTCGCCCGCACCGATCCCGACGTGCCCAAGCACAAGGGGCTCACCTACTTCGCCCTCGACATGCACGCACCCGGCGTCGAGGTCCGGCCCCTGGTCCAGATGACCGGCGAGGCCGAGTTCAACGAGGTCTACCTCGACGAGGTGCGGGTCCCCGACGCCGACCGCATCGGTGACGTCGGCGAGGGGTGGCGGGTCGCCATGACCACCCTCATGAACGAGCGGGTCACCATCGGCGGCGGCGGGGGTGGGCCCCAGCGGGGCTCGGGGGCGATCGCCGAGGCAGTCCGCATCTGGAA
>RFFY01000128.1 GCA_003697065.1 Actinomyces sp.
CCTCGAGCCTGCTGGCCCGACTGATCGAGCGCTACGACACCCGCATCAGCGGGGCCATCTTCGCCGGGCCGGGCCGGCCCCTGTGGCTCGGCCGCTCCCGCCGCCTCGCCGATACCGCCCAACGCATCGCCCTCGCCCTACGCGACCGGGGCTGCGTCGTGTGCGGGGCACCCTTCGCCCACACCCACGCCCACCACGTCGAACCCTACGCGAGCGGTGGCCGCACCGACATCGACCAACTCGCCTCGGTGTGCGCCCACTGCCACACCCAGGTCCATGCCGGCATCATCCGGCTGCGGCGTCGCACCGACGGCACCTGGTACCCCATTCGACGTGATCCCGGCCACGCACCGGAACGGCCACCGTGACCGCCGATCCGGACCGGCCAGTACGGAGCCGATCAACCCAGGGTGACCGAGGTCAGATCGTCGGCGACGACGACCCGTCCCCGGTAGCCCGCGGCGCGGATGTCGTCGACGAACCCCTGACGGTCGGCCGCGCTCAGGGGTTCGGGGATGAGGTGGGTCAACACCAGGGTCGGGACGTCGAGGTCACGTGCCTGGGCCCCGAGCAGGCGGGTGTCGGCGTGGTAGTCGAGGATGAAGCGACGCGCCGGCGGGAGTGCCTCGATGAGGGGAAAGCGCAGAGCCTCGTGGACGAGGACGTCGGCGCCGGCGGCGAGGGCCGCCACCTCCTCGCAGACAACGGTGTCGCCGCTGACGGCCACCACCCCGTCGGGCGTCTCGACGCGGTAGCCGACCGCCGGCTGGACGGGCTCGTGGTGGACGACCCCGGCCCGCACGGTCACCGCCCCGCGGCGCCAGACCTCGCTCGGCGTGGCCGGCGGCTCGAACACCCGCAGGTCGACCCCGGGTCGGTCCCGACGTCCGGCATGACGGGCCCGCACCTCGATGTCGTCGGCCCAGGGGTCGAGGAGGTGCTCGGCCAGGGCCACGGCCGGGCCGTCGGGAACGACGACCGGAAGCGGCCCCAGGCCCCGCCCCCGGTCCATGACCCAGCGGGTCAGCACCAGGTCGGTGAGCCCCGTGAGGTGGTCGCTGTGGTGATGGGTGACGAACACGGCATCGAGATCGGTCGGCCACAGGTCACAGGCGGCCAGACGGGGAACAGTCGCCCGCCCGACGTCGATCTGAAGAGCCGTGGCCGCGCCGGCATCGGTGGCCGAGCCGCTGTCGCGCGAGGCTTCGTGGCGGACGAGAACACCCGGTCCGGCCCGCGTCGCCGAGGGGATGGGCGTGCCCGAACCCGTCACGGTCACCGTGGTCGTCACATCCGCACGCTAGGCGCGAGCTGGGCGCCGACGGGGACCGTCGGTAGCGTCGACGCCGTGTTCGGCGCGATGGAGTACAAGACCAAGGTCGCGATCGTCTACGTCGTGGGCCTGTTCATGGAGATCATGGACACGACGATCGTCAACGTCGCCTTGCCCACCCTCGCCCGCGACTTCGGTGTCGGGACGGACCGCATCGAATGGGTCGTGCTCGGCTACCTCCTCAGCCTCGCCGTGTGGATACCCGCATCGGGCTGGCTCGGCGACCGCTTCGGCACCAAGCGGGTGTTCCTCTTCGCTCTCACCACCTTCACCTCGGCATCGGCCCTGTGCGGTCTGGCGGGTTCCCTCGACCAACTCATCGCCTTCCGGGTCCTGCAGGGTGTGGGTGGCGGCATGCTCACCCCGGTGGGGGCGGCCATGCTCTACCGGGCCTATCCCCTCGCCGAGCGGGCCCGCGCCGCCACGGCGGTGATCGGGGTGGCCGTCGTCGCCCCGGCCACCGGCCCCGTCCTCGGCGGTCTCATCGTCGACACGATCTCGTGGCGGTGGATCTTCTACGTCAACGTCCCCCTGGGCCTGACCGCCGTGGTCGCGGGCGCCGTCTTGTTGCGCGAGCACCGCGAGCCCACGGCGGGGTCCTTCGACCTCGCCGGCTTCCTCACCTCGGCCGCCGCCCTCACCCTCACCGTCTACGGACTGTCGGAGGGTCCACGCCGGGGCTGGACCGACCCGGTGGTCGTCACCGCCCTCGCCGTCGCCCTCGTCGCCGGCATCGTCCTGGTATGGGTCGAGACCCACCGGAGCGCACCCATGCTCGACCTGTCCCTGCTGGGCGAGCGCCTCTTCCGCCAGAGCAACCTCGTCGGTGTCGCCACCTACGGCGGCTTCGTCGGCCTGCTTTTCGTGTTCCCCCTCTACCTCCAGTCCCTGCGGGGGTTCTCCGCCCTCGACTCGGGCCTGACCCAGATCCCCCAGGCCATCGGCGTGATGCTGTCGTCC
>RFFY01000755.1 GCA_003697065.1 Actinomyces sp.
AGGACGGCCGCGAGGCGGGCCGGCGTGAGACGGTCGTAGGGAGAACACCCGGCGGCGGCCGCCACGCGCAGGGGCCGCTGGCACCGATCCGCGATGACCCGTCCGATGGCGTCCGCACCCAAGCAGGCCACCACCAGCGTGGTGCGTGAGGGGATGACGGGCTCGAACGGTCGCGGGGCCTTGAAGGGCCGGCGACGGGAGCCATCGGCCTCGACCACCACGTGGTCCGCCAGGTCGAACCAGTGATCGCACACCGTCGGATCGACACCGACGGCCTTGTGCCCACCGTCCGCTCCCCAGGCCACGACGACACGCGAGCGGTCGAGGTCGGCGAGCAGCCGCTCGTCGGGCGGCGAGAACAGCACCGGATGTCCACCGGTGCGCTCCCGTCCCATTTTCGTGGTCGTGGTGAGTATCACCGATCCCCCCAGCTGATCGCCCAGCGCGAACAACAGGGTGGTCTTGCCACCTCCGCCGACGAGAGCGACGAGCTCGTGAGGGCCCGGACGCAGGACGGTGACCAGGTCGGCCAGTTCGATGACGGCGACCACCCTCAACCTCCCCGAGGGCGGGGGGTGACCGCCGGCCGGGCGGTGGTCAGCACCGCCTCGAGAACGCCTCCGCCGATGGCCAGGGCCTTGTCGGAGATCTCGAAGCAGGCACGGGGATCCCCCCGTGGATCGATGTCGCCGATCTTGGCCCCGGCGTCGACGACGATGCCGTCGAGAATGAGGCCGCGCACGACACCGTCGAAGGGAGCGACGAGCGCCCGGTCGCCGACATGTCCGAGGACCGCGCCCGCCGCCACTCGCTCACCGATGACCGTGCGCCACGCCACACGTCCACGGGTGGGCGCCCGCACCACGCGCTCGGCGGAGCGTCCGCCGATCTCGCCGGGGACACCGGTGTCGGGAGCCGGCGGACGGTCCCACAGGACCCGGCCCAGGTGATGGCCCCGGGCGGTCTCGACCGCGGCGTGGCAGTCGACGCCGGGGGTGAAGCCGGGCCCGAGCCCGATGACGAGCTCGGCGTCGTCGATCCGGGTGTCGATGTTGCGCTTGGCCATGCGGGCGTCCACCACGACGCGTGCGTCGACGGCCGGCAGGCCCGGCTCCACGACGACCGCCACCACCCCGTCACGCGCACGCTCGACGGCACGGGCGGGGTCGGTGGCGAGCTCCGCCCGCATCCCCTCGATCTCGATGGCGCCCTCCACCACGGCAGTCGACACCGCCACGCGGCGCCGGATGGTGCACGGGACCGCCAGCTCGGTGACGACGACCGGCCAGCCGGTGCGGTGGAGCCGCCACACCACACCCGTGGCCAGATCACCTCCACCCCGGACGAGGACGAGATCATCGGCCACGACGCACCTCGAGGACCTCGGCCAGGATGCTCAGGGCGATCTCGGCCGGTGTCTCGGCACCGATCTCGAGGCCGATCGGGGTGCGGACGCGATCGAGCCGGGCCGGCTCGA
>RFFY01000756.1 GCA_003697065.1 Actinomyces sp.
CCCGGTGGTCTTGAGCAGCAGCCGCTGCTCGCGCTCGGTCAGGGTCTTGGGCGGGCGGGCGACGGTGTCGGCGTAGGCGGTCATGTCGGTACCTCCGTGGGGTCGTTGATCGCGAGCCCATGGAGGCGTTCAACCGCCGGAAAGGCAAGGCAAACGGCGGTTGCGATCGGGGCGGCGCCATGACCCTGGGCATCGTCAAGAAGAGCGAGCGGGAGTTCGCCGAGTGGCTGGCGAAGGAGTGGGGCTTCCTGTGCGGGCTGTGCTCCTTCGACGACGAGCCCCTGGTGCTGGAGCCCTACCAGCTCTCGTTCTTGCAGAACCGTTCCCGCTTCCGCTGGGTCACGAAGAGCCGGCAGGTGGGCTTCTCCTTCGTCTTCGCGCTGGAGGCCCTGGCCCGCTGCCACCTGCGCGAGAAGCACACCGCGGTCTTCGTCAGCTACAACCTCGATGACGCGAAGGAGAAGATCCTCATCGCCCGGCAGATCCACGAGGAGCTGCCGCTGGCCTTCCAGAAGAAGCTCGTCGTGGACTCGAAGACGGAGCTGGCCTTCGAGTCGAACGGCCCAGGCAAGCGGCTGTCGCGGATCCTGTCGAACCCGTCGAAGGCGCCGCGCGGCAAGAAGGGCGACGTCTACCTCGACGAGCTCGCCCACTACGTCAACGACCGCGAGGTCTACCGCGGCTCGACCGCGCTCATCCTGCGGTCGCACGGGCAGCTCTCCGGCTGCTCCACCCCGCTCGGTCGGCGCGGGATCTTCTGGGAGATCGCCACCGAGGAGCTGCGCAAGTACCCGCACCACAAGCGCCAGGAGGTGCCGTGGTGGCTGTGCCGCTTCTTCTGCACCGACGTGCAGCGCGCGGCGGCCGAGGCCCCGCACCTGCCGACCGAGGAGCGGGTCGCGCGCTTCGGCCGGCAGGCCATCGTCGAGCAGCTCGACTCGCTGCCGCTCGAGGACTTCCAGCAGGAGTTCGAGTGCCGCTTCGTCGACGAGTCGTACTCGTTCTACCCGTATGACCTCATCCTGCCGTGCACGAGCGAGGAGCTCCGGCCCTACGACGACTTCACCGACATCCCCGAGCCCGAGGGGCGCATCGTCGCCGGCTTCGACGTGGGCCGCACCCGCGACCGCTCCGAGCTCGCGGTGTTCGAGGAGACGAGCGGGCGCTTCACCTGCCGGCTGCTGCGCGGCTACGACCAGGTCCCGTTCTCCGAGCAGGAGGCCGACCTGCGGCGGCTGCTCGA
>RFFY01000757.1 GCA_003697065.1 Actinomyces sp.
GACCCAGGTCGTCCGAGCCGTCGAGTACGCCTGGATCGTGGCCCGCCGCGGCCAGGACATCGCCGACACCCGCCGAGCCATCGCCGTCGAGCGGGCCCGACGGCTGGCCGGCGACACCGAGCTCGACGAAGCCCGCCGGCGGGCGGCCCGAGCCCAGGTCGACGCCCACGACCGACTTCTCGAACGGGAGCGCGCCACCGCGGCGAGCCTGGCCCGACTCGAGGAGCGCCTGCGGGAGGCGGCGGCCCGCGCCGGCGAACTGGCCCTGGGCGATCACGGCGCCGGACCCGGGCTCGACGAACTCGTCGGTGACGTCGACGGGGTCGTCGACGGTCTCGAGGCCCTGCGCCGGGCGGTGACCGAACTCGAGACACCCGGTCTCGAGGCACCCGGCCTGGAGGCACCCGGCGGCGACGATCCCCGGCCACTCACGTGAGCGACGAGACCACCAGCGGGACCGCGGGTCCGACGGCGGGGACCCGGCTCTCCCGCTTCCCGCGCTCGGGCTCCTCGGCGGTCGGGGCGGGGATCGTGCTGTCGCGCCTGTCGGGCCTGGTCCGCGAAAGCGTGATCGCCCACGTCCTCGGCGTCGGGGTCGCCACCGACGCCTTCCGCAACGCCGTGCGGATCCCCAACGTCCTGCAGAACCTCCTCGGTGAGGGTTCCCTCTCGGCCTCGTTCATCCCCGTCTACGCCGGCCTGCTCGAACGTGACGACCCCCGTGAGGCCCGCCGACTCGCGGGGGCCGTCTTCGGCGGCCTGATGGCCCTCACCGGCATCCTGGTCGTGGTCGGCGTCGGCGCCGCCGGAGCGCTGGCCCGGATCATCGCCCCCGGCGCCCCGCCCGCCACCCGTGAGCTCACCATCGAGCTCCTCCGGGTGACCACCGTCGGGGTCGGCTTCCTCGTCCTGTCCGCCTGGTGCCTCGGCATCTTGAACTCCCATCGGCGCTTCTTCGTGTCCTACGTGGCGCCCGTGGTGTGGAACGCCGCCCAGATCGTCGCCCTGGTGGCCGC
>RFFY01000758.1 GCA_003697065.1 Actinomyces sp.
GGAGGCCGGCGCCTGGGCCGCTGCTTCGTCGGCGGGAGCCGTGGAGGCGGTGTCGGTACCGCCGCCCGCACCGCCGCAGGCCGTGGCGGCCACGGCCAAGGCGACGAGGAGGGCGAGGCGGCGGGGCACGGGGAACGAGGGTAGCGAGGATGGGCGGTCGGCGGGGGTCGGGTCGGGTGGTGGTGAGTGTCGGATCGCGAACGGGTACCGGCGACCGTCGACCCGGGGGGTGGGCGAGCGCGGGAGCCCCTATCGTGCAGGGCGGCCGCCATCCGGACCCGCCACGCACACCGGAGATCCCCCGTGTCGACCCGCAAGCTGATCCTCGCCGCCCTGCTCTGCGGCCTGGCCATCCTGGTCGCCTTCGCCGTGCAGGTCGCCTCGGCCTGACACCCGGGGGCGACGGCCGGCTTCTGTGCCGCTCAATTCCCAGCCGCGCCGTCCGATGGGACACGGTCGCGATGTAGCGGAGGCGCCGATGAACACAGAGCTCCAGACCCGCCGACGTCGGCCAAGCCTCGCCGTAGGGGGCCGTCGCGGCGTGACCGTGGCCGGTGATGTGCTCGCCTGGTGGATCGCGCTCGCGTCCTCGATCGCCTCACACGGACTCGCCGTGTCACTGGCTGGTCATGTGTGGTCTGCCACGACTGGCGCCTTCGTCGTCGCCCTCGTCGTCCCAGCCGTGGGTTTGGCTGTCGGCTTGCACCGGGGCTGGTGGCCCGCCGCCGGTCGGACGGAGGCGCTGGCTCTCGGGGCCGGATGTGTTGGTGTCGCGAGCATCGTGTCAGCCAGCCTCCTTGTCGCCGGAGCGGACTCGAACGCCGTCACGGCGGTGGTGACAGCAGCACCGCTGGCGTGGACCCTGCAACTCGCCCACCGTCATCTGCCACATCGCGAGCGGACCGAACCGGGAGCGCCCTCGACGGGGCTGCGTCGGCGCGTGGTGGTGGTCGGTGTCGGAGACGGAGGCCGCCAGGTCATTCGCTCGATTCGCAGGGATCCAGCTCGGCGCTTCGTGCCCGTGGCGGCGCTCGACGATGATCCCGGCAAGAGAAACCTGCGGGTCGACGGCGTTCGTGTCGAAGGGACGAGCGACGATCTGGCCGCTGTTGCTCAGCGCTTCGGCGCGGACCTGGTCGTCGTGGCTGCGCCGTCGATCGACTCCCTGCGGCTTCGCCGCCTCACCGAGATCGTCGACGAGGCCGGTATCGAGATCGTCGTCGTACCGTCGGTGCCCGAACTCCTGGACGGGCGGGTCGGCATCGACGACGCCCGCACACCTTCAGAGGCGGATCTGCTTGGGCGCCGGCGCATCGACACGGATGTGGAGTCCATCGCCGGCTACCTGACCGACCGGCGCGTGCTGGTCACGGGCGCCGGCGGATCGATCGGCTCGGAGATCGTCCGCCAGATCCAGCGTTTCCACCCCGCGTCGGTCGTGATGGTCGACCGCGATGAGTCCGCCCTCCATGCGGTCCAGATGTCGGTGTGCGGAAGAGCACTGCTCGACGACGAGCAGCTCGTCGTCGCCGACATCAGGGACGCGGCCCGCATCGACGAGATCTTCGCCCGCCACCGGCCTGAGGTCGTGTTTCACACAGCCGCCCTGAAGCACCTTCCCCTCCTCGAACTCCATCCGGGGGAGGCCTTGAAGACCAATGTGGGTGGCACCCTGAACGTACTTCGGGCCGCTGACCGCTGTGGAACCGAGCGAGTCATCAACATCTCGACCGACAAAGCGGCCGATGCGACGAGTGTTCTCGGCCACACGAAGCGCGTGGGCGAGAGGCTGACGAGCTGGTACGGCCGTGAACGGGGGCGGCCGTGGGTGAGTGTCCGTTTCGGCAACGTGTTGGGCAGCCGGGGCTCGGTCCTGGGCGCTTTCGAGACCCAGATCGCGCAGGGGGGACCGGTGACCGTCACCCACCCGAAGGTCACGCGCTACTTCATGACCGTCGACGAGGCCGTTCAGCTGGTCGTCCAGGCGGGCGCCGTGGGTGACAGTGGTGAGGTTCTGGTACTCGACATGGGGCCTCCCGTTCGCATCGACGACATCGCGCGGCGGCTGGCGTCACGAGCCCCGCGGCCGGTGGAGATCGTGTACACGGGGCTGCGCCCCGGGGAGAAGTTGCACGAGGTCCTGTGGGGAGTCGGCGAACAGGAGTACAGGCGGTCACACCCCCTCTTGTCGCACGTGCTGGTTCCGCCCCTCGATCCCGCGCTCCTCGACGAATTGGACGTCTTCGGTTGCCAAGAAGCGACCCACGTTCTCGATTTGCTGACGCGATCCGACCCCTGCTCGTCGACATCGCAGGCGACTCCGGACCTCCGCCGGGTACCCGCGGGGTAGAGTCGGCGCCGGCCGTCGACGGCGGTCGGCTCCGGTCCCGCCGGACACCGATCACCCCCCGACCCGACGAAGCGGAGGCAGGGTGCACAACCACGACGTCGTCATCATCGGTGGTGGTCCCGCGGGCTACGCCGCCGCCCTGTACGGAGCCAGCGCCGGACTCGACATCGGTCTCGTCGAGTACCGCCGGATCGGTGGAACGTGTCTGCACGTCGGGTGCATCCCGGCCAAGGAGCTCCTCGAGACGGCCTCGGTCTACCGCACCGTCCGCCACGCCGGTCGCTTCGGTGTCGACGCCGGTGAACCCGCACTCGACTGGTCCGTCACCATGACCCGCAAGCAGCAGGTGATCGACCAGCTCGTCGGTGGCCTGCGCACCCTGCTCAAGGGGCGCAAGGTCACCGTCTACGACGGGGTGGGACGCCTCGGTCCCGATCGCACCGTCGGTGTGTCCGGCGGTGAGTCCGGCGACGTCACCCTCGGGGCGGCGGCGGTGATCCTCGCCGCCGGATCGGTCCCCCGCACCCTGCCGGGTTTCGAGATCGACGGACGCCTGGTGATGACCTCCGACGAGTTCCTGTCCGTCGAGGCCCTGCCGCGGCGGGCGGCGGTCATCGGGGGCGGCGCCATCGGCTGCGAGTTCGCCTCCCTCATGGCCGACCTCGGCAGCGAGGTCACCATCCTCGAGGCCCTGCCCCAGATCCTGACGGGGTGCGACGCCGATGCCGTCAAGGTCGTCCAGCGTTCCTTCAAGAAGAGGGGCATCACCGTTCGCACCGGGGTACGCGTCGAGGGCCACGACCCCGCCGGCGACGAGACGACGGTGCGCTTCGGTGACGGCGAATCGGTCACTGTCGATGCCGTCGTCATGGCCGTGGGCCGGCGTCCCTTCCCCGATCTCCTCGGCCTCGACGACACAGCCGTCGCCGTCGACGAGCGCGGTTTCGTCCGCGTCGACGAGCGGTGCCGCACCGGCGAGCCCGGGGTGTGGGCGGTGGGCGATCTGATCCCCACCCCGGCCCTCGCCCACGTCGGGTTCGCCGAGGGAATGCTCGCCATCCGCGACATCCTCGGCGAGAACCCGGCCCCCATCGACCACTCCCGCGTGCCGTGGTGCATCTACTGCCATCCCGAGGTGGCCTTCGCCGGACACACCGAGGACAGCGCCCGCGAGGCCGGCTACGAGGTCGTGACCTCGAGCCACCGCTACGTCGGCAACGGACGGGCCCAGATCGTCGGCGACACCGAGGGCCTGGTGAAGGTCATCGCCGAGAAGCGACCGGACGGGACGGCGGGCCGCATCCTGGGTGTCCACCTGGTGGGCCCCTGGGTCACCGAGCAGCTCGGTCAGGGGTACCTGGCCGTCAACTGGGAGGCCACCGTCGACGAGGTGGCCGCCCACATCCAGCCCCACCCGACGCTGAGCGAGCTGTTCGGCGAGACCGTCCTGTCGCTGACGGGACGGTCCCTGCACGGCTGACCGTCGGCGACCGCCCGGCGGCCCGACACAGCACACGACGAACGACGATCCGACAGGCGAACGAGGAGAGCGAGGCCCATGGCCGACGTGACGATGCCCCAGCTGGGCGAGACGGTCACCGAGGGGACCATCACCCGCTGGTTCAAGCAGGTGGGCGAGACCGTCGCCGAAGACGAGCCCCTCTTCGAGGTGTCGACCGACAAGGTCGACTCCGAGGTCCCCTCGCCCGCCAGCGGTGTGCTCCTCGAGATCCTCGCCCACGAGGGCGACGTGGTCGAGGTGGGCCAGGTGCTGGCCCGCATCGGCGACGCCGGCGAGGCGCCGGCGGCCGCCCCCGCGCCCGAGTCGGCGGCACCGCCCGCTCCCGAACCGGCTCCCGAACCCGAACCGGCCCCGCCGCCAGCGGCTCCCCAGCCCGAGCCGGCCCCGGCCCCGCCGCCGGCTCCCGAGCCGGCCGGCACCGGGGGCGAGTCCCTCGTGTTGTCGCCCGTCGTGCGCCGGCTCATCGCCGAACACGGCCTGGATCCCTCCACCATCGAGGGCACCGGCCTGGGGGGACGTATCACCCGGGCCGACGTCGAACGGGTGATCCAGGCC
>RFFY01000759.1 GCA_003697065.1 Actinomyces sp.
CGCGTCAGCGGCAACGGCGTGGGGTGTGACTACAAGAGCATCCTGGCGGCCGAGGACCCCGCCAGCGAGGACGACGTGTTCGACGGCGACGTCACGTTCACCGACCAGGCGGCGCTCGACGCCTTTGCGGCCAACGGCTACCGCGAGATCACCGGCACGCTTCGCATCGAGGGCGCCGGCGTCACGAGTCTGGGTGGCCTGGAGACGCTGACGCATGTGGGCGGCGATCTGGTCATCACCGGTGCCCTCTCCCTGGAGCGTCTGGCGGGGCTGGACGGCCTCGTCTCCGTCGGCGGCGACCTGATCATCGAGAAGAACGCCTCGCTCGCCACCCTGGAGGGCCTGGATCGGCTGCTCGCCGTGACGGGGCTCGTGCGCATCGACGAAAACGCCAAGCTCACGGCGCTGTCCGGCCTGGAGTCGCTGATCGCCGTGGGCGGGGCGCTGCGTATCACGTCGAACGTCGTGCTGACGACCCTGCAGGCGCTGACGACCCTGTCCGCCGACCCCGGGGCTCCGGGCAACCTCGGCGCGACGGCGGGCGACCATCTCATCGTGACAACCAACCCGGCGCTCGTGGAATGTGAGGTGCTGCGCCCCTACCTCGCTAACGCCACGCCGCCGGGTGTCATTGTGCTCACGGGCAACGGCGTTGGATGCGATGCCGAGGCCATTACCAACCCCCCGGACGAAAAGGACGACGTGACGCTCACCGACCAGGCCGGGCTTGACGATTTTGCCGTGAGTGGCGCGGATCAGGTGCTCGGGAGCCTGCGGATCGAAGGCCCCGCCGTCACGGACCTCAGCGGCCTCGGCGCCCTGCTGAGCGTGGCGGGCGACGTGCGGATCGAAGGCACCGCCGTAGAAGATCTGACGGGCCTGGAAGGGCTCGCCACGATCGGGGGCGACCTGGTCATCGAAGGCAACAGCAACCTCGCGAGCCTGGCCGCTCTGAGCCGTCTCACGGCAGTGGGCGGCAGCATCCGCATTATCGACAACCAGCCGGGGGGCTCGGCGGCCCGGGCCAGGGGCACCGCCTCCGTCCTGCGGGCGGTCCCGGCCACGGCGATGATGGACGAAGCGGCGGGCTTTGAGGACAGTACATCAGCCGGAGGTAACCTGGTGATTGCTGGCAACGCCACACTGGAGACGCTGGTCGGGCTGGGAGGCCTCACGTCGGTCGGCGGGTTCGTGCGCATCACC
>RFFY01000760.1 GCA_003697065.1 Actinomyces sp.
CTCACCCGCACCCTCGTCGACCCGTGGGAGGACGAGGCCGGCGTCGCCGATCTCGTCGCCGTCGCCCGCACCGCCGACCGCCTCGGGGCGGGATTCGTCGGGGTGTGTGACCACGTCGCCATCCCCGACGACGAGTACGCCGCCCACATGACGACGACCTGGTACGACACCGTCGCCACCCTCGCCCACCTCGCCGCCCACACCGAGCAGGTCCGCCTCCTGTCGGTCGTGTGGGTGGCGGCCTACCGTCATCCCCTCCAGACGGCCAAGTCCTTCGCCACCCTCGACCACCTCTCGGGCGGTCGGGCCGTCCTGGGGGTGGGAGCCGGGCACGTGCGGGGCGAGTTCGCCGCTTTGGGCATCGACTTCACCACCCGGGGTCGGCGCCTCGACGAGATCCTCGAGTGCGTGCGGGGTGCCTTCGATGCCCCCTACGTGAGCCACCACGGCGAGTTCTTCTCCTACGAGCGGGTGGGTGTCGGTCCCCGCCCGGCCCAGGAGGAGCTGCCGATCTGGGTCGGGGGGATGGGCGAGGCCGCCTGGCGGCGGGTCGGACGCCATGCCGACGGCTGGATCCCCATGGGCAACCCGGTCGACCAGTACCCCGCGGCCATCGCCGCCATCCGAGCGGCGGCCGAGGACGCCGGCCGCGGCGACGCCCGCTTCGACATCGGCTACATGCCCCCCTGGGCGTACCTGCTGGGCGAGCCCCCCGAGGGCCTCCCGCCTGTCATGATCTCGGGCGGGGCCGAACCCCTGGCGGCCGACATCCGCCGGGCCCGGGAGGCGGGCGCCGACGTCATGCACCTGAAGTTCCGGGCCCGCACCCTGGGGGAGTACCTCGACCAGCTCGAGGCCTTCGCCGCCGAGGTCGTTCCCCTCGTCGAGGAGGGCTGACGCCCCGCCACACGGGCACACGGGAGGACACGATGACGAGACGACTCGACCGCCGCTTCACCGTCGACGGGGTCACCCTGGCCTGGGCCCGTGTCGGGCACCGCCGCGTCGGGACCCGTCCCTTCGTGCTCGTCCACGGCTACACCGGTTCCGCCCACGACTTCGCCGGTCACATCGACCACCTGATCACCGAACGCGAGCTCGTGCTGGTCGACCTGCGGGGCCACGGGCACTCGGGCCGGGCGGCCACGCCCGACGCCTACCGCGTCGAGCGCCTGGTCGGCGACCTGGTGGCCCTGCTCGACGAGGCGGTCGGCGAACCGGTCGACCTGCTCGGACACTCCCTGGGGGGTCGCCTGGCCCTGCACGTCGCTCTCGAGCGCCCCGACCTCGTCGCCTCGCTCGTCCTCATGGACACGACGGCCTGGTCCTTCGAGATCGTCGACCCCGAGCGGGCCGAGGCCGCCCGCCGCGTCCTCGACGAGGCCGACGACGAGGAGCTGACCGCCCTGCTCGCCACCCCCTGGCCCGGACCCGAGACCGACCTGGTGGAACGGACGGTGCCCATCGCCTGGCGGGCGGAGGCCCGCGACGAGAAGCTGCGGGTCGACCCGGTCGCCGCCCGCACCCTGGGTCGGGCCCTGTTCACCGGCGCCCTGGCGCCGATCGAACACCGCCTGGGCGAGCTCACCATGCCGGTGACGGTGATCGTGGGTTCCCACGACGAGCCCTTCGCCACCCACGCCCCCACCCTGGCCGCCGCCGTGCCCGACGGCCGCCTCGAGGTGATCGAGGGCGCTTGGCACAGCCCCCAGCTCACCCACCCCGACGAGTGGCGGGCGGCGGTCGCCCGCCACCTGGCCCGGGTGGCGGCCCTGCTGTGAGGCCGGTCCCGCCCGTCGGTCCCGGCCCTGCTGTGAGGC
>RFFY01000761.1 GCA_003697065.1 Actinomyces sp.
CACCGCCCGCCGCCTCCACGACCACGGGATCGACACCGTCGGCGACCTCGCCGCCTCCAGTCCGGGCACGATCGTGTCGATCTGCGGGCCCGCCGCGGGGCGCCATCTGCACGCCCTGGCCCACAATCGCGATCCGCGCCCCGTCGTGACCGGTCGCCGCGACCGTTCGATCGGCGCTCAGCGGGCGTTGGGTACCGGGCGCCGTCAGCCCGACGAGATCCGCCGCGAGCTCCTGCGCCTCGTCGAGCACGTGGCGGCCCGCCTGCGCCGCGCCGACCGCCTCGCCCGGACCGTCACCGTGCGCTTCCGCACCGCCGACCGGCATCTCGGCACCCGTCGCCACACCTTCCACCAGGCGCGCGACGACACCGCCTCTCTCGCCGAGGCCGCCGACCGCCTCCTCACCGCCTTCCTCGACGGTCCCCACGGCCCCGGCTCGCGCCTCGCCCGGACGGGCTGCTCCCTCGTCGGCGTGACCCTGTCGGGTCTCGTCCCCGCCCACGCCGTGCAGCTGGCTCTCCGCTTCCCCGAGCAGGGCCGCGACACCCGCCCTCTCGACACCTGTGTCGACGCCGTGCGCCGGCGGTGGGGCCGCCAGGCGATCGGGCGGGCCGCTCTGGGCGGGCGCGGTCGGGCCGCGGTGGCGCCGGCCCGACCCGGTGCCGTCGATGCCGCCGGACCGTCGGGGTGATCGTTCGGGTCCGAACGGTCGACAGGGGTACGGCGCCACGCGACAATGTCCGGACAGCCCCTACCGCACTGTCTCCGAGGAGGCGACCGTGTTCGACCTGCTCCCCGATCGCGTGCCCTGGTACGTCGTGGGCCCCGGCCTCGGCGTCCTCATGGTGATCCTCTTCGCCGTCGCCAACCAGCCCCTCGGCGCCTCGGGCGCCTATGTCCAGACCGCCGGCTTCGTCCGCCGGCGGGCCGACGTGGCCGTCTGGCGGGTCTGGTACTTCGTCGGCATGTTCGTGGGCGGCATCCTGGTCACCCAGGTCCTGCGTACCGGCGCCGAGATCCGCTCCGGCTACGACGCCCTGCGGGCGGTGTGGCCCCTGTGGTTCGTGACGCCTCTGGTCTTCGTCGGCGCCATCGTGATGGGCTACGGCGCCGCCACCGCCGGCGGGTGCACCTCGGGCCACGGCCTGTGCGGCACGGCCCAGCGCTCACCGGCCTCCCTGGTCACCACCGCCACCTTCATGGCCAGCGGCATCGCCACGACGTTCGTCCTGCGTCTCCTGACGGGAGGCGACCTGTGAAACTCGCGAACCTGAACCTGGTCGGCTTTCTCTCCGGCGTGGCCTTCGGCGGTCTGCTGGCCGCCGCCCGCCTCCACGAGTACGACACCATCCACGCCATGCTCCGCCTCGACGAGCCCGACGTGTTCCTCCTCATGGGCTCGGCCATCGTCGTCTCGGCTCCCCTGCTGTGGCTCCTCGAACGCCGCGGCGTCATCACCCCCCTCGGTGGGCGTCTCCGCCTCTCGCGTTCACGGCCCGAACGGCACCACCTCGTCGGCGGGGCCCTGTTCGGCGTCGGTTGGGCGGTCGCCGGTACCTGTCCGGCTCCGGCCCTGGTCATGGTCTCGTCGGGGGCGATGCTCGGCCTGGTGGCCATCGCCGGGCTGTTCCTCGGGATGTACCTGCGTGAGCGCCAGGTGCGCACCGTGGCCGCCGGCGACGGCGAGCACCGGGTTCCCGTCGGCGTCGGCGACTGAGGCCCTCCGGCTGCCAGCCCGAGCGGAACGGACCGGAACGCCCCCGGGTCGCCGGGGCGCCTGAGGGCGCCTACAGGGCCGGCGGCACGACCGCCTGGACGAGGTGGGGTCCGTCCTCGCCGGCGGCCTCGTCCAAGGCGGCGGTGAGGTCGTCGACGGTCTCGGCCCGACGGGCGGGCACCCCGAGACCCTGCGCCAGAGCCACGAAGTCCAAGGTGGGGTCGTGCAGGTCGAGCATGGCCGACGCCTTCGGCCCGGGCTCGGTGGCGCCGACCCGCCTCAGCTCGAGGTTCAACACGGCATAGGACGAGTTGTCGAAGACGACGACGGTCACGTCGAGGTTCTCGCGCGCCATGGTCCACAGGGCCTGGATCGTGTACATGGCGCTGCCGTCGGACTCGAGGCACACCACCGGCCGGTCGGGGGCGCCCACCGCCGCCCCGACGGCGAGGGGCAGACCGATGCCGATCGCCCCGCCGGTGAGGGTGAGCCAGTCGTGGCGGGGCGCGCCCGCCGTCGCTCCCGCCAGCCACAGGCCGCTGGTGTTCGACTCGTCCACCACGACCGCCCCCTCGGGCAGCCACGCCCCGATGGCGGCCGCCGCCGTCTCGCCGGTGAGGGCACCACCACGGGGCCGCTCGGGTCGGGCGGCGGGCACCGGTACCGGTGCGACCCCGGGGGCGACCCGGTCGGCCAGGGCCTCGAGGGCGCCGACCACGTCGTCGCCACCATCCGCCAGCTCGAAGACGGCGCACCCCTCGGGCACCAGATCACTGGGCTTGTCGGGGTAGGCGAAGAAGGAGGCGGGCCGGGGAGCGTCGACGAGCACCAGGGCCCGGGCCCCGGCCAGCTGCATCTGGGCGAACTCGGCCAGGTACTGGAGGCGGTCGACGGCGGGCACCCCCGCACCCCGGGTCAGGCGGGGTGGGAAGGTGACGGTCAAAGCCTCGGCACCGGTGGCCGCCGTCACCCGCGAGACGGCGTCGAGGGCGTCGGGGCCGAGGGCGGCACCGCCCAGCAGGAGGACGACCTTGCCCTCTGCC
>RFFY01000762.1 GCA_003697065.1 Actinomyces sp.
CACCCCGCACCCGGCACCCCCGCCACCACCGCAGCGAGGCCGGCCAGACTCGCCACCACCCCCTTCTCGACCCCAACCTTCTCCGCGACCACTTCCCCAGAAGGTGGCGCCTCGAGAACCGTACCGAACATGTGTACGACTCTACGCCGGGGGTGTGACACGCCCGACCGCTCCCGGTCCCGGGGCCACGAGGGGCTAGGTTCGGCTCCGATGACCGACGCCCGCATCCGCCTCGTGGTCCTCTACGGTGGCCGCTCCGCCGAACACGACGTCTCGTGCGTCTCGGCCCGCCACGTGCTCGCCGCCGCCGACCCCGACCGCTACGAGGTCGTGCCCGTGGGCATCACCCGCGAGGGGCGGTGGGTGCTGGGCACGCAGGCCGCCCGCCTCCTCGCCGCACCGGGCAGCGCACTCCCCGACCGCCTCGAGGCCGCCGGCGAGCCCGTCGAGATCCTGCCCGTCCTCCACGGCTCGGCCCCCACGCCTCACGCCGGCGCACCGACCACGCCTCCCGACACCGCCACCACCGTCGTGTTCCCCGTCCTGCACGGCCCCCTGGGGGAGGACGGCACCATCCAGGGCCTGCTCGAGCTGGCCGAGGTGCCCTACGTCGGAGCGGGCGTGCTGGCGTCGGCGGTGTGCATGGACAAGGCCGCCACCAAGGTCCACCTGGCCCACGCCGGACTCCCCCTGGTGCGTCACGTGACGGTGACCATCGACGACCATGTCGACCGTGACCGGGCGGTGCGCACCATCGGGGACACCCTCGGGTTCCCGGTCTTCGTCAAGCCGGCCAACATGGGATCGTCGGTGGGAGTGTCCAAGGTGGACGGCCCCGAGGGGCTGGCCGCGGCCCTCGACCTCGCCGCCTCCTACGACCGTCGGGTCGTCGTCGAGGAGTCGGCCCGGGGGCGCGAGATCGAGGTGGCCGTCCTCGGCAACGACGACGACGTCCGGGCGAGCCTCCCCGGCGAGATCGTGCCCGGCGCCGACTTCTACGACTACAGCGACAAGTACGACGACGGCGCCGACCTGCTCGTACCCGCCCCCCTCGACGACGACGAGATCGACGCCGTCCGGGAGCTGGCGGTCGCCGCCTACCGGGCCTGCGGGGTGGAGGGCCTGGCCCGCGTCGACTTCTTCTACGAGGACGGCCGCTCAGGCCACGGCACCCGGGGCTGGCTGGTGAACGAGATCAACACCATGCCCGGCTTCACCCCCATCTCCATGTACCCCAAGCTGTGGGCGGTGTCGGGTCTCGAGTACCCCGCTCTTGTCGACCGGCTCGTGGAGCTGGCCCTCGAGCGCCACGCCCGCCAGCTCCGCCACCGCCGCACCGACCACTGACCCCCGTCCGCGGGCGAGCGGCGCCTCCCGCGGCGGGGTCAGTCCCCGCCCGCCGGTACCAGGGCCGCCTCGAGGAAGCGCAACAGCTCGCGGCGGCGCTGGACCATGGCG
>RFFY01000763.1 GCA_003697065.1 Actinomyces sp.
ACCTCGACGATGCCGCCCGCCGCCGAGAACTGGGGGTCGGCGAGGAGATCCTCGGGCGACTGGACGGGCGCCCAGAACAGGTCGGGTTCGGTGGCGAACACCGCCGCCCACTCCTCCAGCGACCGGGTGGCGAAGACGGCGTCGAGCTCGGCGACCAGCTCGCCGGCGTGGCGGTGACGTGACGCCGGATCGGCGTAACGCGGATCGTCGATCCAGTCCTCCCGCCCCACCACCCGGCACAGGGGCGCCCAGTGGCGCTCGGCCTCGAGCCCGACCAGCCAGAAGCGGCGCCCGTCGGCGGCCACGTAGTTGTTCATGGCCGGGTTCCCCATCGAGGTGCGGGTTCCCACGGCCAGGGTCAGGCCCCACCCCAAAGCGACGGAGAGATCGAAGCTGATGGTGTAGGCGCCCTCGCGCAGCAGGCTCGTGGACACCACCTGGCCCCGGCCGGTGCGTTGACGGGCGACCAGGGCGGCGCAGACCGCCCCGGCGGCGGCCAGGCCCGTGTTGTGGTCACCCATGCCGCCGCGCTGGAAGGGCGGATCGCCGCCGGGCGGCGTGAGGAGGGAGGCGATGCCCGACCGGGCCCAGAAGGCGGCGATGTCGAAGGCGGCAGTGTCGCGCTCGGGGCCCTCGAGCCCGTAGCCGGTGATGGAGGCGTACACGAGATGGGGGTGACGCGAGCTCACCGAGTCGGGATCGAGACCCAGGCGTTCGAGTCCGCCGAGGCGCACGTTGGTGACGAAGACGTCGGCGCCGGCGAGCAGCTCGTCGGCGATGGCCAACCCGTCGGGATCGGTCAGGTCGAGGGCGATGCTGCGCTTGGAGCGGTTGTCCATCTCGAACACGGGGTTGGTCGGCATGTCGCCGCCGAGCATGCGTCGGAAGAGGCGGGCGGGATCCCCGGCGGGCGGCTCGATCTTCACCACGTCGGCGCCCCAGTCGGCGAGGATGCCGGCCGCCGCCGGGCCCGCCACCCACACGCCGAGTTCCACCACACGGATGCCGTCGAGGGGACCGTTCACGGCCGGCATCCTCGCAGGCCCGCCGGGTGGCGGCCAGCGCAGGCGTCGGCCTGGGCGATCGGCGTCGCGGCGGTCCGGGCGCCTAGCATCGCCCGCGGTCACCGTGACCGGGGGAGGACACCGTGTACGACCTGCTCATCACCGGGGGAACCGTCGTCGACGGCACGGGGGGCCCGCGTCGGGTCGCCGACGTGGCCGTCACCGGGGGGCGGATCGCCGCCGTCGCCCCCGGCCTCGCCGCCGCCGGCGCCGAGGCGGCCGAGACCATCGACGCCACGGGCCTGGTGGTGACCCCGGGCTTCGTCGACGTCCACACCCACTACGACGGCCAGGCCACCTGGGACGAGCTGCTCGAACCCTCGTCGGCGCACGGGGTCACCAGCGTGGTCATGGGCAACTGCGGTGTGGGCTTCGCCCCGGTGGCGCCGGGCCGCGAGGAGTGGCTCATCCAGCTCATGGAAGGGGTCGAGGACATCCCCGGTTCGGCCCTGTCGGAGGGGATGAGCTGGGGCTGGGAGTCCTTCGCCGACTATCTCGACGTGCTCGACACCCGCCGCTGGGCCGTGGACGTCGCCACCCAGGTACCTCATTCGGCGGTGCGGGCCTATGTGATGGGTGAACGGGGGGCCCGCAACGAGCCCGCCGGCCCCGACGACATCGCCGCCATGTCCCGCCTCGTGCGCGAGGGCGTCGAGGCCGGCGCCCTCGGGGTGTCGACCTCGCGCACGATCGCCCACCGGGCCATGGACGGCGAGCCGGTCCCGGGCACCTTCGCCGCCGAGGACGAGCTCTTCGCCCTGGGACGGGCCCTGCGCGACGGGGGAGGGGGCGTGTTCGAGCTCGCCCCCGCCGGGACGGCCGGCCTCGATCTCGTCGCCCCGCGGCGCGAGATCGACTGGATGAGCCGCCTGTCCGTGGAGGTGGACCAGCCCGTCACCTTCGCCCTCCTGCAGGTCGCCACGGCCCCCGGCCTGTGGCGCGAGCTGCTCGACGAGTGCCTCGTCGCCGCCGGCGCCGGCGCCCGCCTGCATCCCCAGGTGGCCGGGCGTCCCTTCGGCTTCCTCGTCGGCCTCCAGACCACCCACGCCTTCGCCCGGCGCCCCACCTTCCGGGCCCTCGCCCACCGCCCCGTCGAGGAGGTCGCCGCCGCCCTGCGCGAGCCCGCCACCCGGGCCGCCATCCTGGCCGAGGAGGACGTCCCGAGCGAGGGTCTCTTCGACGGCCTCGCCCCCCTCGTGGCCGCCATGGCTGGCGACGTGTGCGTCCTCGGCGACCCACCCGACTACGAGCCGCCCCCCGAACGGCGTCTCGCCGGCATGGCCGCGGCCGCTGGGACCAGCCCCGTCGAGCTCCTCTACGACCTCCTCTGCGCCGGCGACGGCCGCGACCTGTTCATGCTGCCCCTGTTCAACTACGTCGACGGCGACCACGAGGCCATCCGCGAGCAGCTCGAGCACCCCCTGTCCGTCTCGGGCCTCGCCGACGGTGGGGCCCACTGCGGCATGATCTGCGACGCCTCCCTGCCCACCACCATGATCACCCACTGGGCCCGGGACCGCTCCCGGGGGCCGCGCCTCGAGCTGGAGCAGGTGGTCCGGTTCCAGACCCGTGACACCGCCGAGCTCTACGGCCTCGGCGACCGGGGCGTGCTCGAGCCCGGCCGTCGAGCCGACATCAACGTCATCGACCTCGACCGGCTCGACGTGCGCACCCCCCGTCTCGCCCACGATCTCCCGGCGGGGGGCCGGCGCCTGCTCCAGGACGCCGACGGCTACGTCGCCACGATCGTGGCCGGTGAGGTCACCCGGCGCCACGGGGTCGACACCGGGGCCCGTCCCGGTCGTCTGGTGCGTGGGCGTCGATGAGTCGGCGCCGGCCCGCCCTCGAGCGCTTCGCCGACGCGGCCGCCGCCCTCGGGGTCGAGGTCTCCGCCGTCCGCTACCCCTCGGGTACCCGCACGGCGCAGGACGCGGCGGCCGCCATCGGCTGCGACGTGGCCCAGATCGTGAAGTCCCTCGTCTTCGCGGCCACGCCCGTCGACGGGTCGGCTCTGCCGGCGGACGCCGCCACCCCGGCGGGGGTGGTGCTGGTGTTGACCTCCGGCGCCCACCGGGTCGACACCGACCGGGTCGGGCGCCACCTGGGGGTCGAGCTGAGCCGGGCCGACCCCGAGACGGCCCGGGCGGCGACCGGCTTCGCCATCGGCGGCACCCCGCCCTTCGGTCATCCGCGGCCTCTGCCGACCGTGCTCGACCGCGCCCTGCTCGACCACGAGGTGGTCTACGCCGCCGCCGGTACACCCGACGCCTGCTTCCCCATCGACCCCCACCGCCTCCTCGCCGTCACCGGCGCCGAGGTCCTCGAGGTCGCAGCCGCCTGAGTGCCCCCGGCGCCGCGGCGCGCCGGGGATTCGAGAGGGCAGGGGCGCCGAAGATGGGCCGAACGACTCAGGTCCGCGTCCGGTGGCGCTACCTATCGTGGGGGCCGTGGAGGGGTCACGGGACGAGACAGACGAGACACTGGACGCCGTCGCCCGCCGGGCGCTCGACGTGGCCGAGGGCATGGCGGCGGTCACCGGCGACGAGCGATGCGGAACCGAGCATCTCCTGTTCGGCCTGGTGGTGACCGCCGAGGGCGACGTGGCCGAGATCGCCCGCCTCTTCGCCCTCGACCGTCTGAGGGTGGAACGGGCCGTGCACCTCCTGCGCGAGCGGAGCTGCGACATGACCCGCCCGCCGGCGGCGACGCCCGCCCGGTCGCCGCGCCTCACCGTGGCCCTGGAGTCCGGTGGCAGGGGGCGCCTGACGCCCGCCGAGCTGCTCGCGGCGATCCTCGCCGACGCCCGCTCGGGCGCCTGCGCCTGTCTGCGCCTCCTGGGCGTCCGTCCCGGCGAGGTGCGGCGCCTGGCCGAGGTGGCGGCGGCGGGTCTGGGCCACGGCGACGTCGAGTCCCTGATCGCCGCCCTCGACCGCCGGACCGACCTCCACCGGCCCTGGTGGGGCCCGGCCCCCGCCGAGCCCGTCCGGGCCCTGCCCCTGCCGGGCGGTGGCCCCGTCGAGCTGGCCCGGTCGGCCTCCGCCGTGGGTCGCCTCAGCGGCCTGGTGGTGGGTGGCGAGGGCCTGGGTTTCACCCTCACCGTCGAGAGTCTCCCCGACGCGCCGGCGTCGTCGTGGCTGCTCGCCCCCCGCTGGCAGCCCCGCGAGGTCCTGGTACCCGGCGATGGCGCCCGGGAGCGCCTCGACCCCGAACTCGTCATCGTGGCCGTGGGCGATCCCGCCGGTCCCCGGGTCACCAACCACCGCCTCCGCCACCGCTTCGTGCACGAGGCGCCCACCGGTGGCGCCCTGGTGCTGCTCGGGCACACGAGCGCCGTCGAGCGCCGCAACGACCGGCGCTGCCCCACCCGCCGGGTCGAGGTCAGCGACTGGTGGGTGTGGCCCCTGCCCCGCCGGGGCGAGATCCGCATCGGCTTGTCGTGGTCGGCGGAGGCCCTCACCGGATCGGTCCGTCTCGACGCCGCCCTGCTGGGCGAGCACGCCAGCCGTCTCGCCAGCCGCTAGCCCGGCGGGATTCTCGTCGTCGGCGCCGGTCGCTAGCTCGCTCGGGTCGCCGTCGTCGGCGCCGGTCGCTAGCCCGTCCGGGTCCTCGTCGTCGGCGCCGGTTGCCGGGCGGTGGCGGGTGCGCGCCGGGGCCTCGCTGGTCCCCCGACGCCGGGGTGTGGTCTACTCCGCGCCATGAGTCAGTCGTCCGCTTCCTCCAGCGCGCCCGATCTCGACGGTCGGGTCGTGATCGTCACCGGGGCGGCCCGCGGTCTGGGTCGGGCCCACGCTCTCGCTTTCGCCGCGGCCGGGGCCCGGGTCGTCGTCAACGACCTCGGGGTCGAGCGCGACGGCACCGGCGGGACCTCCGACGCCGCCCGGGAGGTCGTGGCCGAGATCACCGCCACCGGGGGGGAGGCGATCGCCAACGCCGCCGACGTGGCCGACTGGGACCAGGCCGCCGCCATGGTCGACCAGGCCCTCCAGACGTGGGGGCGGCTCGACACCCTGGTGTGCAACGCCGGTTTCCTGCGCGACCGGATGCTCGCCCAGATGAGCGAGGACGAGTGGGACAGCGTCGTGCGCGTCCACCTGAAGGGTCACTTCGTGTGTGCCCGCCACGCCATCGCCCACTGGCGCGAGAGGGCCAAGGCCGGCGAACAGGTCGAGGCCCGGGTGGTGAACACCTCCTCGGGGGCGGGCCTGATGGGCTCGATCGGGCAGGGAAACTATGCGGCGGCCAAGGCCGGTATCGCCCTGCTCACCATCCAGCAGGCCGCCGAATGGGGCCGCTACGGGGTACGGGTCAACGCCGTGGCCCCCGATGCCCGCACCCGGATGACCGCGGGCATCTTCTACGACGCCGAGGCGCCCCCGGGGTGGGACCCCAAGGACCCCGCCAACGTGTCGCCCCTGGTGGTGTGGCTGGGCAGCCCCGCCTGTGACATCACGGGGCGGGTGTTCGAGGTGACCGGGGGGCAGCTGAACGTGTGCGACGGCTGGCAGCACGGCCCGGTCGAGTCGGTGGGGGAGCGGCGCATGAGCGTGGCCGAGGCGGGAGAGCTCGCCCGCCGTTCGGTGGCGGCCGCTCCGCCCCCCGCTCCCGTCTACGGCGCCGGCTGAGGCGCCGGCGCGGGGCGAGATTCGACGGGTCGGGGACCCCTGTGTAACCTCCGAGCGGCAGCGCGAGTCCGAGCAGACGGGTCGACGCCAGCGACGGTGACAGGGCACCGGGCGTCGAACCCGAACCCGTCGGCCGTGGTCGGGCTGCCGGGGATCTCCCCTCCAGGGATCGGACGGAGCCCGCCACCATGTGGCGGGCTCCGCCTCTGTTCCGGGTCCTCGCGGCGGCACGGCGGTGGGCTAGCTTGCGGGTGGATCCGACACGGATCCCCGATCGATCCCCAGAGAGGTAGCGCCGATGAAGCTCGTCACCGCGGTCATCAAGCCCTTCAAGCTCGACGATGTCCGCAACGCCCTGGCCGACCGGGGCGTCTCCGGCATGACCGTCTCGGAGGTCCAGGGTTTCGGCCGCCAGGGCGGGCACAGCGAGACCTACCGTGGCACCGAGTACCGGGTGACGTTCACCCCCAAGACCCGCATCGAGGTGCTCGTCGACGAGCGCGACGTCGACGACGTCGTCCAGGCCATCATCGACGCCGCCCGGACCGGCAAGATCGGTGACGGCAAGGTCTGGGTGACGAGCGTCGAGAGCCTGGCCCGGATCCGCACCGGCGAGCGCGGCGCCGACGCCGTCTGACGGCGCCGGCCGGCCTCCCCGGCGGGCGGTCGGCGTCAGCGGAAGCGCAAGCGGACCCCGAGGTTGTGCTCGGGCGGGAGTTCGAGGGTGCCGTCGGCGCAGCGCTCCAGCCCGGGCAGCCCGACGGGGTCGCCGCCGGTGAACTCGAGGTGGTGCAGCCGGCCCGGGCGCCGGCCGAGACGGTGGCGGGCCGTGGTCGACTCGGGGGCCACCACACGCAGGCGCCCTCCCCCCGGCCAGACGAACTCGGCGAAGCGGCCCAGCTCGTCGTGGCCCCCGGCCACGGGAGTGCCCTCGAGGGTGTCACCGAACAGGGAGGTCGCACCCTCGAGGTCGGCCACCAGGAGCACCACCGCCGTCAGGTCGGCCGGGGGGCGGCGGGGCGGCGGCAACTCGTCGGCGGGTTCGTCGGTGAACCCCTCACCGTTGGTGGCCGCCACCTGGATGACGATCCCGGGGCCCTCGCCCGGATGGATGAAGGCCTGCTGCCAGACCGGATCGTCGATGTCGATCCCGACGGGGGTGTACCCCGCCGCCTCGACCCGCCTCAGGGCGACTCCGATGTCGGGGACCTTGAAGGTCAGGTGATGGGGGCCGGGTCCGTTGCGGTCGAGGAAGCGACGCAGGAAGTCCTCGGGGTGGTCGGGGTCGTCCTGGAGCAGTTCGATCTTCATCCCCGAGGCGAACGCCACCTGGTGGAAGTGGAAGCCGGGGTCGGTGCCTCCGCCCAGATAGGTGCCACCGAGCTCGGCCCGGTAGCGCCACAGGTTGTCGATGGCGTGCTCGCTGGCGACGGCGACGTGATCGAAGTCGGTGGACTCGGGCATCGGCTCTCGACTTTCTGGTCCGGGATTCGGGGCCGTGAGGTCGGCGCCGACCCTAGGGGGCGAGAGGCGGCGGGGTGGAGGCGAGGCTCATCCGGGCCGGTGGGCCCGTAGGAGGTGGAAGCGGGTCCACGGGCGGGGGCCGCGGGCGTACCACTCCCGGTGCTCGTCGACGACGAAGCCGGCGTCCTCGACCAGGCGGCGGTGGTCGCGGTCGAGATGGCAGCCGTCGCCGAGGCGACGCTGGATCGGGTTCAGGCGACGCTGCCACCGGGCGACCGAGGCGTCGGGAGCGAGGCCGTGCTCGAGGAGGTGCAGCCGGCCCTCCGGCTTCAGCACGCGCTTCAGCTCGGCCAGGGCCCGGGCCGGGTCGGGGACCGTGCACAAGGTGAAGGTGGCGAGGGCGCCGTCGCAGGTGGCGTCGTCGAGGGGGAGGTCCTGGCCGTCGAGCCCGACGTACTCGACGGCGACCGGTGATGCGGCCACGCGGTCCGCCGCCAGGCGGCGACCCACGACGGCCGGGTCGACGGCGTACACGCGGGTGACCTCCGGGGGGTACACCGGCACGTTGAGCCCCGACCCGAAACCGATCTCGACGATCGTGCCGGACAAGCCGGCGGTGGTCTCGGCGCGATGACGCATGATCGCCGGGTCGGCGAGGAGCTTGTCGATCACGCGGGGGAGGATCTGGTCGCGGTACAGGCCCATCGTTTCAGTGTGGCGCGGACGGTCGTTGTAGTGTCGGCCCGGCATCGAACGAGGAGCCAGGGAGGGGTCATGTACGTCGAGGTGGGGAGCGCCGCCGAGGGCGTGGTTCTCGCCGAGGCCGACGACTTCACCGCCTTCGCCGTCCGGGTCACCGCCGCCGCAGCGAGTCTGTCGAGCGTCGAGCTCGCGGCCCGTATCGGCGATGCCGTCGCCGTCGACGACGACCACGTCGCCATCGCGCCCGAGCGCCTGCGGGCTCTGGCGGGGCGGGCCGACGACCCCTCCTGGCGGGACGGTTTCGACGCCATGTGCGCCTACGCCGCCTCGGCGGGTTGGGTCGACGGCGCAGGACGCATCCGGGCCCATCTCGAGCGCCCGTGACCCATACCGACGACGGGGAGGCCGTGTGTCCACCATGATCGAAGACGCCCGCACCTTCTGGGAACTGATCGAGCGGCGGGCGGCCGCCACGCCCGAGCGCACCATGCTCATCGACGCCGCCGACCGTCGCCTCACCTTCGCCGAGGTCAGGGATTGGGCCGAACGGGTGGCCGCCGGCCTGGCCGAGTTCGGGGTGGGGGAGCAGACGCCCGTCACCTGGCAGCTCCCCACCCGTATCGAGACGGTCGTGTTGAGCTTCGCCCTGTCGCGCCTGGGCGCCCAGCAGAACCCGATCATCCACATCTACCGGGACCGGGAGGTGGGCTTTTGCATCCGCCAGACGGGAGCCGAGCTCGTGGTCATCCCGTCGACGTGGGGTGGCCACGACTTCGCCGCCATGATCGAGCGGGTCACCGCCGACCTCGACCACCCGCCACGCGTCCTCGACATCGACGCCGGCCTGCCCGAGGGCGATCCCGCCACCTTGCCCCCGCCCCCCTCGGGGGACGACGACCCCGTCCGCTGGCTGTACTACACCTCGGGGACCACCGCCGACCCCAAGGGGGTGCGCCACACGGACCGCACCCTCATCGCCGGGGGTCTGGGGCTGGCCAAGGCCCTCGACATGACTCCCGACGACGTCGGTTCCATCGCCTTCCCCTACGCCCACATCGGCGGACCCGACTACATCGTCACCATGCTGGCCAGCGGCTTCCCGGCCGTCCTGCTCGAGAGCTTCGTGCCCGCCGAGGCCGTCGAGGTCTTCGCCCGTCACGGGGTGACGATGGCCGGGGGCTCGACCGCCTTCTACCAGATGCTGCTCGCCGAGGACGACAAGGTCCCCGACGGCCACGCCATCCCCAGCCTGCGACTCCTGTCGGGTGGCGGGGCTCCCAAGCCTCCCGAGCTGTACTTCCGGGTGAAGGAGCGCATGGGCGTGCCGATCTGCCACGGCTACGGGATGACCGAATGCCCGATGATCGCCCAGGGCTCGCCCCGGGACTCCGACGAGCAGCTCGCCTACACCGAGGGTGCTCCCGTCGCCGGCTGCGAGGTCACCATCGTCGGGCTCGACGGCCGGCCCGCCCCGCCCGGCACCGAAGGCGAGGTCCGTCTGCGGGGGACCATGCTGTTCAAGGGCTACACCGATCCCGACCTCACCGCCGCCGCCTTCGACGAGGAGGGCCGCTTCCGCACGGGCGACCTGGCGATCATGCGCCCCGACGGGCACATCACCCTCACGGGCCGGGTCAAGGACATCATCATCCGCAAGGGCGAGAACATCTCGGCCAAGGAGATCGAAGACGTCCTGTTCGCCCTGCCCCAGGTGGGGGCCGTCGCCGTGATCGGTCTGCCCGACCCCGAGCGCGGGGAGCGGGTGTGTGCCGTGGTCGAGACCGCCGAGGGGGCCGAGCCCCTCACCTTCGACGAGATGGTGCGGGCGTGCGAGGAGGCGGGCCTGATGCGCCAGAAGATCCCCGAGCAGCTCATCGTGCACGACGGGCCCCTGCCCCGCAACGCCACCTTCAAGATCCTCAAGCACGTCCTGCGCGACCGCTACGCCGCCGTCCCCTGGCCGTGAGGTGGGGCCGGGTGGTGGGGTGCGCGGCACCCGTCGGTGTCGCCTAGCCTGCCGGCCCATGGCCGTCATCACCATCTTGCACAACCCCCATTGACGCTCCTCCCAGAACGCCGTGGCGGTCGCCACGGAGATGGGGGTCGAGGTCGACATCGTGCCCTACCTGAAGGAGCCGCCCGACGAGGCGACCCTGCGCGAGATCGTGTCCAAGCTCGAAGATCCCGTCGAGAACCTCGTCCGCAAGGACGCCCACTTCACCAAGCTCGGTCTCGACGAGAACGCCTACGTCGACGACCCCGATGCGGTGGTCGAGGTCCTCGTCGAGCACCCGCGCCTCATGCAGAGACCGGTGCTGGTGCGTGACGACAAGGCGATCATCGGCCGGCCCCTGGGGGACCGCAAGGCCCGCGAGCGGGTGGTGGAGTTCCTCGAGGGGCGCTGAGGGCGGCGGCTCGGCCGACGGCTAGGTCGGGCCCGCCCCGTCGAGCCGCCCCCGGGGAGCCGGCGCAGGTGTCCGCCAGGCCGCAGTGAGAGCAGCGAGATCCTCGTCGCGGGTGGGCGGGGCCACGGTGAGGGCGAGGCGGTCGGCGACGGCCCCGTAGCGCCGGTGGAGTTCGGCCGCGGCCTCGGCGGGGGTGCCCCGGACGGCCACCAGGTCCAGCACCTCGTCGTCGACGAGGTCGGCGAGACGAGCCCAGTCGCCCCGCCGGGTCAGCTCGCGGAGGCGGGGCTGGAGATCGCCCAGCCCGTGCTGGTCGAGGGTGAGGCGGTAGGCGGGGGTCGAGGCGTAGAAGGCGACATTGGCGCGGGCGGCCCGGGTGGCGCGTTCGAGGGTCTCCTCGTCGCTCGACGTGGCGACGATGGCACCGACGACCAGGGTCAGGTCGCTGCGGTGTCGACCGGACGACTCGAGACCCTCGGCCAGGCGGACCAGGGTGTGGTCGCGCACCACCTCGGCGGTGACGAAGGGGTGCACGATCACCCCGTCGGCGATCCCGGCCATGGCCCGGGTGAGACGGGGCCCGAGCGCCCCCACCCACACGGGTGGGGGCGGGTGGGG
>RFFY01000764.1 GCA_003697065.1 Actinomyces sp.
CCACGTTCACCGGACGTCGGCGTGGGTGGGCGGTGGTGCGGCACCACCACGTCGGCTCAGCCACCACTCGTCGAGACGGCGCCGGATCTCGTCGTCGGGCAACTCGCCCTCACGGCGCTTGAGGTCGAGCAGGAAGCGCAGGGCCTCGCCCACGGCCGGGCCGGGACCGATCCCGAGGTGGGCCATGACGGCCTCCCCGTCGAGCTGGGGGCGTTCGGCGGCCCGCCGGTCGGCCTCGGCCAGCTCGGCGATGCGTCGCTCGAGATCGTCGACCTGGCGCTGGAGAGCCTCGGCCTTGCCCCGGTTGCGGGTCGTGCAGTCGCAGCGCACCAGGGTGTTGAGTCGACCCAGCAGGTGTCCGGCGTCGCGGGCGTAGCGGCGCACGGCCGAATCGGACCACCCCTCGGCGTAGCCCTTGAACCGGCCCGACAGGCGCACGAGCTCGCTGACGTCGTTCACGATGTCGTCGGGGTAGCCCAGTTCGGTCAGGCGACGCCGGGTCATGCGGGCGCCCACCGCCTCGTGGTGACGGAAGGTCACCCCGCCGTGCTCGTAGCTGCGGGTCCGGGGCTTGGCGATGTCGTGGAACAGGGCGGCGAGGCGCACGACGAGGTCGTCGGGGGTCTTGCCGACGACGGCCACCGTGTGCGCCAGCACGTCCTTGTGGCGGTGGATCGGATCCTGCTCCATCCGCAGGGCCGGCAGCTCGGGCACGAGTTCGGCCATCCGCCCCGAGTCGATGGCCTCCCACAGGGCCGGGCGCGGGTCGGGGCCGGACAGGATCGCCGTGAGTTCGTCGCAGGGAGCAGTCGCCGTCATCGGATCATCGAGTCTACGGTCGACCCACGAGCGACCGCGTCCGACCAGCGCCGGAGGACCCACATGAGCGACGACGAGCTCGGCGACCTGTTCCGCCTCGACGGGCGGGTCGCCATCGTGACGGGCGCCAGCCGCGGGATCGGAGCCGCCACCGCCGTCGGTCTGGCCGAGTGCGGCGCCGACGTGGTGATCGGCGCCCGCGACGCCGATGCCCTCGACGGGGTGGCCGCCGCCGTCGCGGAGCGGGGACGTCGCGCCGTCGCCGTTCCCGGCGACCTGTCGACCCGCGACGCGCTCGCCCGCCTCGTCGACGCCGCCCTCGACGATCTCGGACGCCTCGACATCGTCGTCAACAACATCGGCGGCGCCCTGCCCCGGCCCTTCCTGGACACCAGCGAGAAGGCGTTCGAGGCCGCCTTCCACTTCAACGTCACCACCGCCTTCGACCTCACCCAGCTCGCCACGCCGCCCCTGTTGGCCACCGGCGGGGGCGCCGTGGTCAACATCGCCTCCGTCGCCGGCCAGTTCGCCGAGCGCGGCTTCGCCGCCTACGGCACGGCCAAGGCCGCCCTGATCCACCTGACCCGCATCCTGGCCCAGGACCTCGCCCCCCACATCCGGGTCAACGCCGTGTGCCCGGGCTCCATCGCCACCCCTGCCCTCGACATCGTCCTGCAGACCCCGGAATTGGCCGCCGAGATGATCGCCCGCACCCCCCTCGGACGCCTCGGCACCCCCCGCGACATCGCCGCCGCCGTCGTGTACCTGGCGTCCCCCGCCGCCGCCTACGTGACCGGCCAGGTGCTCGGGGTCGACGGGGGGATCCGGGGCTCGACCCTCGATCTGGGCATCGCCGACTACGACCCGGCAGGACCCGGATCGACGCGCGAGGATGACCACCCATGAGCGCGTCCCCGCCGGTCACCGTCGCCGTCCTCAACCAAAAGGGCGGGGTGGGCAAGACGACCGTCACCCTGGGGCTGACCTCCGCCGCCCGCGCCGCCGGTGACCGCGTCCTCGTCGTCGACGCCGATCCCCAGGGATCGGCCACCTGGTCCCTGGGTGCCCCCACCGACGACCCCGACCACGACCTCGGTCGCGTGCTCGACGCCAACCGCAACGGCGCCGCGGGTCCCGCCGTCGTGCCCAGTGCCTGGGGCCCCCTGGTCGATGTCATCCCCGCCGGCCCCACCCTCGCCGCCCGCGAACACGACCACGCCCGGCGCCACCCCGAACAGCGCCTCCGACGGGCCCTGACCGGGGTCGAGGGTTACCGCTTCGTCCTCGTCGACTGCCCCCCCTCGCTGGGTTTGACCACGACCACCGCCCTCACCGCCGCCGACCTCGCCCTCCTCGTCGTCGAACCCGGTGCCTACGCCAACCGGGGCGTGGCGGCGGTCCTCGACCTCATCGACGAGGTGTGGGACCGCCACAACCGGGCTCTCGACATCGGCGGTGTGATCGTCAACCGCCTCCCCGCCCGCTCCCACGAGGCCGACGCCCGGGTCGACGAGCTGGCGGGCATCGTCGGGCGCCGGGCGGTGTGGCAGCCGCCGGTCCCCCAGAGGGTGATCGTCAACGAGGCTCTCGGCGAGGGACGTCCCATCCACGACTACCGCAGTCGGGCCCGCGACCTGATCGAGGCCTTCGACCGTCTCTACGCCCGCCTGCGCCGAGCCGCCGGCCGGGCCCGCTCCGCCGACCGGAACGAGGATCGACCGTGACCGCCGCCGACCCCGAGCCTCGCCGGGACCTTGCCGCCCACTTCCACGCCGACCACGACGAGCCCGTGCCCGACCGCGTCCTCGTCATCGTCGCCCACCCCGACGACATCGACTTCGGGTGCGCGGGGACGGTGGCGACGATGACCGATCACGGGGTCGAGGTGATTTACGCCATCGTCACCGACGGCGACGCCGGCGAACCCGCCGATCTGGCCGCCAGCGACCTCAAGGCCATCCGCCGTGCCGAGCAGACCGAGGCCGCCCGCATCGTCGGTGTCGAGGAGCTCCACTGGCTCGGCTTCCCCGACGGTGCACTCGTCGCCGACCTGGTCCTGCGCAAGGCCCTGGCCCGCCTCATCCGTCGCGTCCGACCCGACCTGGTCATCACCCAGCCCCCCGTGCGCGACCTGGACCGCATCTACGCCTCCCATCCCGATCACCTGGCGGTCGGCGAGGCCACCGTGTGCGCCGTGTACCCCGACGCCCGCAACGCCCGCTCCTTCCCCGACCTCCTCGACGACGGCTGCGCTCCCCACACCGTCCCCCGCCTGTGGCTGATGGGCGGGCCGTCGGCCAACCTCCACGTCGAGATCTCGGCCGCCTTCGAACGCAAGGTCGCCGCCCTGCGGGCCCACCACTCCCAGAACGACAGCCGGGGCGAGGGTCTCGAGGCCATGATCCGCGACTGGGTCACCTCGACCGCCGAACGGGTGGGACTCCCCGGCGCCATGGTCGAGGGCTTCCGCTCCGTCGACACCGCCTGACATCCGCCGATCCCTCCCTCGGCCCAGCGCCGGCGCGAGACTCGCCCTCATGGACGATTCCCGTGACCCCCACCCCACCGCGCCCGCCGAGCGGGCCCGGCGCCTCACCACCCTGCTCGCCCCCTGGGCCGCCCTTCTCGTCGGCGGTGGCGTCCTCGTCGTGATCGGCTTGGTCGTCGACTGGCTCATCGGCGGCTCCGGCGTCATGACGGGCCTGGCCCTGGTGACCACCGGTGTGGCCGCCGCCCTCATGATCTGGACCGATCGGCGCCGCGGCACGCGCACCCCCGTGACCCCCGGGCGCGCCGTCCGCCATCTCGGGCTCGCCCTGGTGGTCGTCGCCGTGCTCATCCAGGCCGTGCCCTACGGCCGGGCCCACTCCAACCCGCCCGTCACCGGCGAGCCCGACTGGGCCACGCCCCGCACCCGCGAACTCATGGTGCGCGCCTGCTACGGCTGTCACTCCAACGAGGTCGACTGGCCCTGGTATGCCGACGTCGCCCCCTTCTCGTGGATCACCACCCGTCACGTGGACGAGGGCCGCGAGGCGGTGAACTACTCGGAGTTCGCCACCCGGGGCGGCTCCGACGACACCATCGAGGTCATCCTCGAGGGCTCCATGCCCCCCGCTTACTACACCCGCTTCGGGCTGCACTCCTCGGCCAAGCTGACCGACGCCGAGATCGCCGAACTCGTCGAGGGCCTGCGGGCCACACCCGGCATCGGCGAGGAGCACGAGGGCGGCGAACACGAGGGCGGCGAACACGAGGGCGGCGAACACGACGACGACTGAGCCCCGACACCCGACGGGCCGGAGCGGGGACAGGTCCGCTCCGGCCGGCCGGTGTTGTGTGGTGGTCCCGACGGGAGGGACGGACAGGACCCGCCGGGACCGAGGGGAGATCTCGTCGCCTCGTCAGGCCTCACCCCCGCTGCCCTGGGCCACCAGGGCGGTGAGACGGGGGATGGGGCTGGGGCCGTCATGGCCGCACGACCAGTGGGTGTGGGCCAGGCCCACCCGGTCGCCGGGGCCGTAGTCGTCGACGGGGAGCGCCGGGTTCATCAGCTCGCCGGGATCCGAGACGTGGTCGAGGCCGCCGATGTGGCCCAGCTCGTGCAGGGTCGTGCGGTACACCACACCCTCCGGGGAACGGCCCAGGGCGGGGTTCAGGTAGATCCAACCGCCCGTGAACACGCCGTCGACGACGGTCGGCTCGGCATAGCCCATCCCCGTCGGGGCGTCGTCGGGCCACACGAACTCGATGGCGACCGTGTCACCCGGGGCGGTCGTGGCCGGGGTGTCGGTCAGGCCGTCGAACACCACGTCACGGCCGACCGTGTCCCCGTAGTGCTCGACCGCCTCCTGCACGGCGGCGACCTGGGCGTCGCCCGCCTCGTGGGGGTTGATCGTGTAGTGCAGGGTGCCGCAGGCCGCCCGGGCCTCGGGATCCTGCAGCTCGTAGGTGCAGCCTGCGGCCAACGTCATCGCCACGGCGGCCAGAGCCGCCAGCTTTCGCCCTCGCATCGCCAGTTTCTCCTCTCCAACACAACGCAATCCAGGTGTCGGCGGAGACGGCGGTCGTCCTCAGGGGCCGAGGTCGTCGATGTGGCGGGAAATGGGTCGGGGGTGGTGGGGACCGGGGACCCGGGACCCCACCGGGTCGGCGGCGGGGTCAGGCGTGGGAATCGAGGGTGCCCGTGTCGACGAGACGCAGGAGCCACACCAGCAGGGGCACCACGACGACGAGGGCGAGCAGGGCCGTGACCACCAGTGCCCACAGGGTGGAGGCGGGTGCGGCCGCCTCGGCGATCGTGACCTCGTCGACGAGGAACCAGGGGTACTGGCCGAACCCCCATCCGGCCACCACGGTCACCACGGCGGCGATGGCGGCCACCCGGGCGACGCGGTAGCGACGTCGGTACAAGGCACCGAGGGCGCTCAGCCCCGCCACCGCCGACACCGCCACCTCCACCAGGCCCCGACCGACCAGACCGTCGGCGAGGGTCGGGGCGTCGGCCCGGAGAGGCGCGATTCCCGCCACGGCGACGAGTCCGGCCACGAGGCCACTGGCGAGGGCCCGGCGCCGGAAGGCGTCGGCCACCGCGGCCTCCCCCGCCCGGTCGGCGTCGGCGGCCAGCAAGGCGGCGGACGTGAAGGCGACCGTGAGCACCGCCAGGGTGCCGCCGAGCAGGCTCGTCGGCCCCGTCCAGGCGCTCCAACGGTCGCCGCCGTCGAGGCCCACCCGGCCCGATGCCACGGCCCCGGCCACGGTCCCGAGGAAGAAGGGTGTGATCAGCGAGGAGGTGGCGAACACGGCGCCGAAGAGGCGGGCCTGGGCGAGATCGGCGCTGAACTTGCGGAAGGCGAAACCGGCGCCCCGCAACACGATGCCGACGGTGGCCAGACCCAAAGGCACGGCGCAGGTCGACAACACGGCGGCGAAGGCCGCCGGGAAGGCCGTCCATCCGAAGACGATGACGAACACCAACCACACGTGGTTGGCCTCCCACACGGGGCCGATGGAGGCGTCGATCCGCCGCCTCAGGGGCGCCCCCCGGCGGTCGCCGCCGGCGGTCAGGTCCCAGATCCCCGAGCCGAAGTCGGCGCCCCCGAAGACGGCGTAGACGATCACGCCCGAGAACAGGACGGCGGCGACGAGATCGGCCAGGCTCATGAGGCGTCGATGGTCACGGATGCGGGCTCGGGGTCGATGTGGGGGCCGTAGGGAACCTCGAGCTTCTCCTCGCCCCCCCGCCAACGCCGGGCCATCGAGCGCAGGACGACGAGGGTCGCCACCGTGAGGGTCGTGTACACCGCCACGGTCCCGGCATAGATCCACCACAGTCCGCCGGCGTCGGTGACGGCATCGCCGACACGGACCAGCTCGTGGACGATCCAGGGTTGACGCCCGACCTCGGTGGTCACCCAGCCCGCCTCCAGGGCCACCACCGCCGCCGGTCCCGCCGCGACGACCAGGGTCAGGAAGTGGCGGCCCGTGGGCAGGTCGCGGCCCCGCACGAGGCGCAGCACCACGAAGGCGCCGAGTGCGGCGAGGGCCGTGCCCAGCCCGACCATGAGCTGGAAGGCGAGGTGGACCACGTTGGCGGGCGGCCGGGCGTCGGCGGGCACGGCGTCGAGCCCCACCACCGTCGCCCCCGGGTCGTTGTGGGCGAGAAAGGAGGTGAGGCCCGGGATCGGCAGCTCGATCCCGCCGACGACGCGACCGTCGACGAGAACACCGCCCACCAGGAGGTCGGCGCCCTCGGTGGTCTCGGTCACCAGTTCCATGGCGGCGAACTTGGCGGGTTGGGCGGAGGCGACCCGTTGACCGGCGAAGTGGCCGACGAGTGGTTGGGCGAGGGCGGCGATCCCCGCCACCCCCAAAGCGACGCGCAGGGCGAGGCGATGGTGGTGATCGTCACGCCCACGGCGCATGCCGGCGGCGTAGACGGAGGCCACCACGAAACCCGCGACCATGTAGGCGGCCAGGAACATGTGGAGGGACTCGAGCCACACGGCGTCGTTGAACATGGCGGCCCAGGGGTCGACATCGACGATCTCGCCGGTGAGAGGGTCGCCGACGATGCGGAAGCCGGCAGGAGCGTTCATCCAGGCGTTGACGGCCAGGACGCAGAAGGTGCCGGTCGCTCCGGCCGCCATCACCCCCACCAGGAGACGGTGGTGGACCCGGGGAGCGAGGCGGTCCCAGCCGTACAGGTAGATGCCCAACAGGATCGCCTCGACGAAGAAGGCCACGCCCTCGAGAGCGAAGGGAAGACCGATGACGGCCCCGAAGCGACCCATGAGCCCGGGCCAGAGGATCCCCATCTCCACGCTGAGCACGGTGCCCGACACCGCACCGACGGCGAACAGTACGGCGGCCACCTTCGACCAGCGTCGGGCGAGGACCAGCGCCGCCGAGTCGCCGTGGCGCAGGCCGCGCCGTTCGACGAGCCAGATGAGGGCCGGAAGGGCGACGCCGAAACTGGCCAGCACGATGTGCCAGCCCAGGGTCAGGGCCATCTGCTGACGTGCCGCGGTGAGCTCGGCGGCGACGACGCTGGCGGTGACGGTGTTCATGGTGACGGCTCCCCCGGGGGTGGGGGCGGCACCGACGACCGGACCCGGTCGACGATGCCCCGGTGGGTCGTGTCGTCAGCCTACCCGATCCCTCTTTGTCCGGACTTTTGACGTGGTCACGGCGGTCCCGGGAACCCCGCCGGGTTCGCCGACGTCACAGGGTGACACGGG
>RFFY01000129.1 GCA_003697065.1 Actinomyces sp.
ACCGCCGCCGGCCTGGCCCGGGTCCTCACCGAGCGGGCCGCCGCCGGGCCTTCCCCCACGGCGCCCGCCGGGGGGCACCGCCCCCGGGTCCTGATCGGGCACGACGCCCGCCACCGCAGCGACGTCTTCGCCACCGACATCGCCCGGGTCCTGGCCGGGGCCGGGATCGAGGCCCACCTGGTGGCCGGGCCCGTCCCCACACCCGTCGTCGCCTTCGGGGTCGTCCACCGCGGCGTCGACGCCGGTGTCGTCGTCACGGCGTCGCACAACCCCCGCGACGACAACGGGGTCAAGGTGTACGCCGACGACGGTGCCCAGATCATCCCGCCCCTCGACGCCGAGATCGCCGCCGCCATGGACGCCGTGGGCCTCGTCGCCGACGCCGACCTGGCCCCGCCCGACCACGAGCTCGTCGTGCCCGTCGGCGCCGACCTCCTCGACGCCTACGTCGCCCACACCGCCCGTCTGGTCCCGGCCGGCGCGCCCCGGGCTCTCCGGGTTGCCTACACCCCGGTCCACGGGGTGGGAGGACGGGTCCTGGCCGAGGTGTTCGCCGCTGCCGGCTTCGATCCTCCCGCCGTCGTCGCCGAGCAGGCCCGCCCCGATCCCGACTTCCCCGGCATGCCCTTCCCCAACCCCGAGGAGCCCGGCGTCCTCGACGCCGTCCTCTCCCTCGGCGCCGAGGTCAGCGCCGACCTCGTCGTGGCCAACGATCCCGACGCCGACCGCCTCGCCGTCGCCGTGCCCGACCCGGCCGGTGGCTTCCGGGTCCTGACCGGCGACGAGGCCGGGTGCCTGCTGGCCGAACACCGCCTGGCGGCGGGCAGCGGGCCCGACCGTCTGGTCGTCAACTCCATCGTCTCGTCCCGGCGCCTCGCCCGTATCGCCGAGCACCACGGCGTCCACCACGCCCGCACCCTCACCGGGTTCAAGTGGATCGTGCGTCCCGCCCTCGCCCACCCCGAGTGGCGCTTCGTCCTCGGCTACGAAGAAGCCCTCGGCTACGCCGTCGCCGACGTCCCCCGCGACAAGGACGGCATCGCCGCCGCCGTGGCCGTCGCCCAGATGGTGGCGGAGGGCCTCGCCGACGGCTGGTCCCTGCTCGACCTGCTCGACACCCTCGACCGGCGCCACGGGGTCCACCTCACCGGCCAGCGCTCGGTGCGCTTCGAGGGCGACGACGCCGACGCGGTCATGGCGGGCGCCGTCGCCGACCTCCGCCGTGATCCCCCGGCCGCCGTCGCCGGGGTGACGGTGCGGACCGTCACCGACCTCGGCGCCGGCACTGGCGACCTCCCACCCGCCGACGTGCTCGTCTACGAGCTCGAACAGGGGCGCCATCTCGTCGTCCGGCCCAGCGGCACCGAACCCAAGCTCAAGATCTACGGCGAGGTCGTCGTCCCCGTCACCGACACGCCGGCGGAGGCCCGGGAGCGGGCCCGTGGCATGCTGGACGAACTCCTCGACGGCGCCGACGCGCTCGTCGCCGAACGGGCCGCCCGCTCCGGAGGTGCAACCCCGTGAGTACCGATCTGAGTGTCGTCACCCACCCCGGTCCCTTCGGGCCCGACGCCGCCATCCGCCTCCGCCTCACCCCGGTCGACGAGGTGGGGGTCGAGGCGCGGGCCGCCCGTCTCGCCACCCGCTCCATCAAGACGACTTCGAAGCGGGCCGCGCTCGAGCTCGCCATCGCCTGTATGGACCTCACCACCCTCGAGGGCACCGACACCCCCGGGCGGGTCGCCTCCCTGTGCCGCAAGGCCGTCCGCCCCGATCCGACCACCCCCCACCTGCCCTCGGTGGCGGCGGTGTGCGTGTATCCCGAGATGGTCGAGCACGCCGTTGCCCACACCCGGGGCACGGGGGTGAAGGTGGCCAGCGTGGCGGGCGCCTTTCCCGCCGGGCTGTCGGCGCCGGCGGTGCGGGTGGCCGACATCGCCGACGCCGTCGCCCGGGGCGCCGACGAGATCGACATCGTCTTGAACCGGTCGGCCTTCCTCGCCGGCGACTACGGACGGGCCTTCGACGAGATCGCCGCCGCCCGCGACGCCTGCGGCTCCGCCCACCTCAAGGTGATCCTCGAGACCGGCGAGCTCGGCTCCTACGACGCCATCCACCGGGCCTCGATGCTGGCCATGGCCGCCGGCGCCCACTTCATCAAGACCTCGACCGGCAAGATCGGGGTGAACGCCACCTTGCCGACCGCGGTGTGCATGGCCGAGGCGATCCGCGACTACGCCGACCAGACGGGCCAGCCCGTGGGACTCAAGGTGGCCGGTGGCATCCGGACCGCCAAGCAGGCGTGGCAGTACCTGGTGGTGATCGCCGAGACCCTCGGCCCCGACTGGCTGACCCCCGACCGCTTCCGCATCGGCGCCTCGAGCCTGCTCAACGACGTGCTGATGCAGATCCACAAGCTCGACACCGGCCGTTACGACGGCCCCGACTACGTCTCGGTGGACTGACATGGCCGACAACGACCGGACTGATCGTCCGGCCGGAGCATCCCCGGCCGGGGCGTCCCCCGCCGACCCGCCCGTCCGACGGCCCTCCTTCGATCTCGACTACGCCCCGGCGCCCGAGTCGACCGCCGTCGTGTCGATCCGTGACACCTACGACCTGTGGATCGACGGGGCCTGGGTCGAACCGGCCGACGGCACCCGGGCCGTCACCGTGAACCCCGCCACCGGCGAACCCCTGGCCGAGTACGCCCGTGCCGGTGCCGCCGACGTCGACCGGGCGGTGGCGGCCGCCCGGGCCGCGGCCGCCGACTGGGCCGGCCTGCCGGGTCGGGACCGGGCCCGCTACCTGTACCGGATCGCCCGTCAGATCCAGGAGAGGGCCCGTGAGTTCGCCGTCCTCGAGTCCCTCGACGGGGGCAAGCCCATCCGCGAGAGCCGCGACATCGACATCCCCCTCGTCGCCGCCCACTTCTTCCACCACGCCGGTTGGGCCGACAAGCTCGAGTACGCCTTCCCCCATCGTCGGGTCGAACCCCACGGGGTGGTGGGCCAGATCATCCCCTGGAACTTCCCCCTGCTCATGGCGGCGTGGAAGCTGGCCCCGGCCCTCGCCTGCGGCAACACCGTCGTGCTGAAGCCGGCCGAGACGACACCCCTCACCGCCTTGTTGCTCACCGAGGTCCTCGACGACGTCGGCCTTCCCCCCGGTGTGGTCAACATCGTCACCGGCGACGGCTCCACCGGTGCCGCCCTCGTCGCCCACCGCGGCATCGACAAGCTCGCCTTCACCGGCTCCACCGAGGTGGGCAAGTCGATCCAGGCGGCGGCCCAGAGCCGGGGGATCCCCGTCACCCTCGAACTCGGCGGCAAGGCCGCCCACGTGATCTTCGACGACGCCGCCCTGGACCAGGCGGTCGAGGGCATCGTCGACGGCATCTTCTTCAACCAGGGTCACGTGTGCTGCGCCGGCTCGCGCCTGCTCGTGCAGGAGACCGTTGCCGACGTCGTGCTCGACAAGCTCCGGCGCCGCATCGCCACCCTGCGCATCGGCGACCCGCTCGACAAGAACACCGACGTGGGGGCCATCAACTCCGCCGAGCAGCTCGCCCGCATCACCGAGCTGGTGGCTGCCGGCGAGGCCGACGGGGGCGAGGTCTGGCAACCCCCGTGCCGCCTTCCCGAGCGGGGCTGGTGGTTCCCGCCGACGGTGATCACCGGTGTGTCCAACACCGACCGGGTGGCCCGCGAGGAGATCTTCGGGCCCGTCGTGAGCGTCCTCACCTTCCGTACGCCCGACGAGGCGGTGGCCAAGGCCAACGACACCCCCTACGGCTTGTCGGCCGGGGTGTGGACCGAGAAGGGCTCGCGCATCTTCTGGATGGCGGAACGGCTCCGCGCCGGCGTCGTGTGGGCCAACACCTACAACAAGTTCGACCCGACCAGCCCCTTCGGCGGGTTCAAGGAATCGGGCTTCGGTCGGGAGGGCGGCCTGCAGGGTCTCGGCGCCTACGTCCGACCCGTCCGTCCCGGCCCTCGCCCGGAGGACGCCCCCGCAGGAGCATCCCGTGCCTGACTCCTCGCCAGCCCCACGACCCGCGCCGACCCCGCCCCCGGTCGCCAAGACCTACAAGCTCTTCATCGGGGGGTCGTTCCCCCGCTCGGAGTCGGGCCGCTCCTACCCGGTGCGCCGGCCCGACGGGAGCCTCGTCGCCAACGTGGCCCGGGCCTCACGCAAGGACCTGCGCGACGCGGTCAAGGCGGCGACGGGGGCCCAGTCCGCCTGGGCGGGACGGACGGCCTACAACCGGGGCCAGATCCTGTACCGCGTCGCCGAGGTGCTCGAGGGACGGCGGGCCCAGTTCGTCGACGAGCTCGTCGCCATCGGCGTGCCGGGCGACGAGGCCGCCGCCGAGGTCGAGGCCACCGTCGACGCCTGGGTGTGGTACGCCGGCTGGGCCGACAAGTACCCGATGGTGCTCGGCACCGTGAACCCGGTCGCCGGCCCCTACTTCGACTTCACCGTGCCCGAACCCACCGGGGTGGTCGGCATCTTCTCACCCCGCCGGCCCGCCCTCCTCGGTCTCGTCGAGCGCCTGGCCCCGGTGATCGTCAGCGGCAACACGGCGGTGGTCGTGGTCCCCGACGATGCCGGCCCCGTCGCCGTCGATCTGGCCGAGGTGCTCGCCACCTCCGACCTCCCCGGCGGGGTGGTCGACATCCTCACCGGCTTCCCCGACGAGCTCGCCCCGTGGATGCTCGGACACCGGGGGGTCAACGCCGTCGACCTCACCGGCGCCGGGGAGCTGGCGCCCGAGCTCGTGGCCGAGGCGGCCGTGAACGTCAAGCGGGTGGTGCGCGGCCATCCCGGCGCACGGGGGCCCGAGGTCATCGCCGACTTCGTCGAGTACAAGACCGTGTGGCATCCCATCGGGCGCTGAGTCCCGACCCGCGCCGCCCACCCGGCGCCAGGCGGGGCGGCCCCGGCTCAGAGCACGACGACGGAGCGGAGCACCTCGCCGCGCTGCATGCGGGCGAAGGCCTCCTCGACCTCGTCGAGGGTGATGGTCTCGCTCACGAAGTGGTCGAGATCGAAGCGACCGGCGAGATAGAGATCGACGAGGGTGGGGAAGTCCCGCTCGGGGAGGCAGTCGCCGTACCAGGACGGCTTGAGGGCTCCGCCCCGGCCGAAGAACTCGATCATGGGGATGTCGGGCATCGCCATGTCGGGTGTCGGCACCCCGACCTGGACGACGGTGCCCGCCAGGTCGCGGGCGTAGAAGGCCTGCTCGAGGACCTCGGGGCGGCCGACCGCCTCGATGCAGACGTCGGCGCCGTGGCCGTCGGTGATCTCCCGGATGCGGGCCACGGGGTCCTCGTTCGAGGCGTCGACGGTGTGGGTGGCGCCCTGGGCGCGGGCCCACTCGAGCTTGCGGGCGTCGAGGTCGACGGCGATGACCGTCGTGGCGCCGGCGTTGAGGGCGCCGGCGACGGCGGCCGCCCCGACCCCGCCGCATCCGAACACCGCCACCGAGTCGCCGGGGCCGACGCCACCGGTGTGGACGGCGGCGCCGTAGCCGGCCATCACCCCGCACCCGAGGAGGCCGGCCGCTTCGGGGCGGGCGGCGGGATCGACCCGGGTCGCCTGGCCGGCGGCCACCAGGGTCTTGTCGGCGAAGGCGCCGATGCCGAGTGCGGGTGTGAGCTCCGTGCCGTCGGTGAGGGTCATCTTCTGGGTGGCGTTGTGGGTGGCGAAGCAGTACTGGGGACGTCCCCGCCGACACGACCGGCAGGTGCCGCAGACCGCCCGCCAGTTCAACACGACGAAGTCGCCGGGGGAGACGGAGGTGACGTCGGGGCCCACGGCCTCGATCCGGCCGGCGGCCTCGTGGCCGAGGAGGAAGGGGAAGTCGTCGGTGATGCCGCCCTCGCGGTAGTGCAGGTCGGTGTGACAGACCCCGCACGCTTCGACCGCCACCAGCACCTCGCCGGGGCCGGGGTCGGGGACGACGACGTCGGTCACCGTGACCGCCTCGCCGGGTCCGGTCGCCACCACGCCCCTGACCGTCTGTGCCATCTGCTGTCTCCTCGCTCGGCGGTGCCGCATGCTAGACCGCGGACGGACCCCCGGTCCGGGGCCCATGGCGCCCGCCGGGTCAGTCGCCGATCACCTCGACCACCAGGGGCCCCGGCGACGGGGGTTCGTCGCCCACCGCGATGGCGTCGGCCAAGGCGGCCAGGGCGGCGTCGACCCGTCCGGGATCGTCGGTGTGGAGCTCGAGGAGGGGTTCGCCCGCCCTCACCTCCTCGCCCGGTTTGGCCCGGCACACGACACCGGCCACGGGGCTGACGGGTTCGTCCTTGGTCGACCGGCCGGCGCCGAGACGCCACGCCGCCACGCCCACGGCCCGAGCGTCGAGACGGGTGAGGACCCCCGAGGCCGTTGCGGTGACCTCGTGGACGTGGGCGGCGGCCGGCAGCCCCTCGTCGAGTCGGCCGCCCTGGGCGGCGACCTGCTCCTCGAAGACGGCGCGGGCGGCGCCCGAGGCGAGAACGGCGGCGGGGTCGGCGTCGAGTCCAGCCAGCACGAGCATCTCGCGGGCCAGGGCGAGGGTCACCTCGACGAGATCGTCGGGGCCGTCGCCTCCGAGGGTGTCGAGGGCCTCGGCCACCTCCAGGGCGTTGCCGGCGGTGCGGCCGAGCACCGTGTCCATCCGGGTGATGACGGCGGTGGTCCGGACCCCGTGGTCGGCGCCGAGTCGCACCATCGTCTCCGCCAGACGCCGGGCCCGGTCGAGCTCGGGCAGGAAGGCCCCCGAGCCGATCTTGACGTCGAGGACGAGGGCGGCGGTGCCCTCGGCGATCTTCTTCGACATGATCGAACTGGCGATGAGGGGTATCGACTCGACCGTGGCGGTCACGTCCCGCAGGGCGTAGAGGCGCCGGTCGGCGGGAGCGATGTCGGCGGTGGCGCCGGCGATGAAACCCCCGTGCTCGTTCAACATGGCCACCATCTCGGTGGGGGTGAGATCGGCCCGCCAACCGGGGATGGCCTCCATCTTGTCGAGGGTGCCGCCCGTGTGTCCGAGCCCCCGCCCCGACAGTTGGGGCACGGCGGCACCGCAGGCGGCGACGAGGGGCACGAGGACGAGCGACACCTTGTCGCCCACCCCGCCGGTCGAGTGCTTGTCGACGGTGGGACGCCCCACAGCGGACAGGTCGAGGCGCTCGCCCGAGTCGATCATGGCCCGGGTCCAGGTGCTGAGCTCGTCGGGGGCCATCCCCCGCCAGAAGACGGCCATGGCCAGGGCGGCGGCCTGGTAGTCGGGAACGCGGTCGGTGCTGTAGGCCTCGATGAACCAGCGGATCTGGTCGTCGCTCAGGCGGTGACCGTCGCGCTTGGTGCGGATGATCTCGACGGCGTCCATGGGGTCTCCCGACGGGTCACGCAGAGGGGGCAGGGGGGGCGGAGGGGCGTTCGGCCAGGTCGTCGGGCCCGAAGGCGCCCGGAAGCAGATCGCCGAGACGGTGGACGCCGTCGCCGAGCTCGACCAGGAGCTCGGGTCCGCCCGCCTCGTGGAGGAGCTGGCGGCACCGCCCGCACGGCGACAGGGGTTCGGCGTCGGGTCCGGTGGCGACGACGGCGACGAGGCGTCCCCCGCCGGTGCGGTGCAGGTCGGACACGAGACCGCACTCGGCGCAGAGGGTGAGGCCGTAGGAGGCGTTCTCGACGTTGCACCCGGTGACGAGGCGACCGTCGTCGACCAGGCCGGCGGCGCCGACGCGAAACGAGCTGTAGGGGGCGTAGGCCTCCCGGGCGGCGGCAGCCGCCGCCGCCCTCAGCTCGGCCCAGTCGATTCCGGTCACCCCCCGATCATGGCCCACGGCGCGCCCCTGGTGGGCGTTGCCCCGCCGCGGACGCGCCACGGGCCGGGCCCCAGGGGCCCGACCCGTCACGGAGTTCGGTGTCGGTCGGCGTCAGACGCGCTGCAGGAGGGTCCCGGTGCCGAGCCCGCCCCCGCAGCACATGGTCACGAGGCCCCACTCCTTGTCGGCGCGCACCATCTCGTGCACGGCCTTGGTGATCAGGATCGAGCCCGTGGCGCCGAGGGGATGGCCCAAAGCGATGGCGCCCCCGTTGGGGTTGACCACGTCCATGTCGGGCTTGAGTTCCTTCTCCCACGCCAGCACCACCGAGGCGAAGGCCTCGTTGATCTCGACGACCCCCAGGTCGCGGATGTCGAGGCCGTTGTCGGCGAGGAGCTTGCGGGTGGCGAAGATCGGGCCCGTCAGCATGAGGACGGGATCGGAACCCACGTTGCAGGCGTCGACGATGCGGGCCAGGGGGGTGAGCCCGAGCTCGTCGGCCTTGGCGGCCGTCATCATCAGCACGGCGCCGGCACCGTCACTGATCTGGCTGGAGGTGCCGGCGGTGTGGACCCCGTTCTCGCGGGCGACGGGCTTGAGCTGGGCCAGCCCCTCGAGGGTGGTCTCGCGCAGGCCACCGTCGCGGGTCACGGTGCGGGTCTCGCCCGTCTCCTTGCCCTCCTCGTCGAGGACGGGGGCCTCGATGGGCTGGATCTGGGTGGCGAACCGGTCCTCGGCCCAGGCGGCGGCCCCCAGGTCCTGGCTGCGCTTGCCGAACTCGTCGGCGTCGCGACGGGTGATGCCCCACTGGTCGGCGATGCGCTCGGCGCCTTCGAACTGGGAGGTCCACTCGTAGTGCTCCCAGTAGCGCTTGTTGACCGGCGCGCCGACGTCGGGATCCTTGGGGATGGTGGACCCCATGGGCACACGCGACATGACCTCGACACCGCAGGCGACGGCGGAGTCGACGACTCCCGCCTTGATCATCGAGTAGGCGAGGGTCGAGGCCTGCTGGGACGAGCCGCACTGGTTGTCCACGGTGCTGGCCCCGACCTCCAGGGGCAGGCCCGCGGCCAGCCAGGCGTTGCGGGCCACGTTCATGGTCTGCATCCCGACCTGGCCGACACAGCCGCCGAGGACCTGGCCCACCTCGGCGGGATCCATCCCGGTGCGGTCGAAGAGGGCCTTCTGCACGTCACCGAGCAGGTTGATCGAGTGCATCGACGCCAGTTCGCCATTGCGCTTGCCGACGGGGCTGCGGACGGCGTCGACGATGACGACGTCGCGGGGATCGAGTTCGCTGTTGGTCATGCCGACAGCCTAGAGGCGCGGACGCCACGAAAGCTAACGATCGTTCACATCCCGCCCGTCGCCGCGGGACGGCCCGGCTCGGCGAGGGTGCCCCGACCCCGATGCACTAGGGTCGACGACGTCGCCCGGGCGGTCGCCGCCCGTCCCCGTCACCGACACGAGGACCACCGTGGAAGAGTTCCTGTTGACCCTGCACATCCTGGCCGCCGGCACCTGGATCGGTGCCAACGTCGTCCAGTTCGTCGTCACCCCGCGTGTCGGCGGCGCCGGCGCCGAGGTCGCCGCCCACTGGCACCGCACCGCCGTCTCGTTGGGACTCAAGCTCTACACCCCCGCTGCCATCCTCCTCGTGATCACCGGGTTCGGCCTCGTGGGGGTCTCCGACGGGCTCTACGAGATGAGCGATCCCTTCGTCAGCCTGGGGTTCCTCACCGTCATCGTCGGCGCCGCCTTGTCGATGCGGGTGTTCGCCCCCCTCGGGCGCCGTATCGCCGACACCTACGAGAGGGGGGGCGACACCGGGCCTCTGGAGCGGCGCCGCGCCACCCTCGCCGGTGTCGACACCCTCCTGGTGGTCGTGACGGTGGCGGCCATGGTCGCCAAGTGGGGCGCCTGACGCGGACCGGCCGGACAGGGTCACCATGACGCTCATCCAGGACCCATGACGCTCATCCAGGACCCATGATGCTCACCGAGGACCCATGACGCTCACCGAAGACGAGGTCCGCGCCGCCGTCGCGGCGCTCCTCGAGCCCCGTGATCCCGACGCCCCGGCCACCGTTCTCGGGGCCGGCAGCGACGATCTGGAGGCCGGTCGCCGCTGGCTGTCGGCTGCCGCGGCCTCCGGCGGCTGGGCGGTGCCCACCTGGCCCCGCCGCTTCGGCGGGCGCGATGCCACACCCGACGAGGCCCGCCTCATCGCCCGGGTGCTGCGCGACTTCGCCGTGCCCGACCTGTACCCCTACGCCGTCGGTTTGAGCCTCGTCGGCCCCATCCTCCTCGAGAGCGGGACCCCCGCCCAACAGGAGCGCTGGCTGCGGGCCATCGCCGACGGCTCCGAGATCTGGTGCCAGATGTTCTCCGAGCCCGATGCCGGATCCGATCTGGCCAACCTCGCCACCCGGGCCGTCCGTGACGGCGACGAATGGATACTCGAGGGACAGAAGGTCTGGACCTCACGGGGTCTGTACTCACGCTGGGGGATGTGCCTGGCCCGCACCGACCCCGATGTCCCCAAGCACCGGGGCATCACCATGTTCGCCGTCGACATGACCGCACCCGGTGTCGAGGTCCGACCCCTGCACCAGATGAACGGCGACGAGCACTTCACCGAGGTGTTCCTGTCGGAGGTGCGGGTCCCCGACGCCGACCGTCTCAGCGACCTCGGCGGCGGCTGGGCCATGGCCATGGAGGTCTTCGCCCACGAGCGGGCGAGCCTCGGCGGCTCCGGCGGTGGCCTCGATCCCGGCGCCGGCGAGGGCTGGCTGCACCGCCTCGCCCGCGAGGGTGCCCTGGCCGACCCGGTCCGGCGCGACCGCGCCATGCGGATCCTCGGGCAGCAGCGGATCGCCGACTGGACGGCCCGTCGCCTCGCCGCCGAGGCCGAACGCGGCGGCGACGGGGGCTCCGGCGGGCCCGGCGGCAAGCTCCGCCAGGTCGCCATCTTCAAGGCCCGCACCGATCTCGCGAAGGACGCCCAGGGGCCCGCCGGGATGCTCACCGGCGAGGGCCACGTCGAGTTCCTCACCGGACCCTCCATGTCGATCCGCGGCGGCACCGACGAGATCCAGCACAACATCATCGGCGAACGCATCCTCGGTCTGCCCCCCGAACCCCGGGTCGACAAGGGCGTCCCCTACGCCGAACTGCGCCGCCAGGGACTGACCTGACACCATGGGGGCATGACCGACGCCCCCGCCAGCCCCGACGAACGCATCGCCTACCGCACCTGCCCCCTGTGCGAGGCCACCTGCGGGCTCGAGATCACGGTGCGCGACGGCCGCGTCCACCGGATCCGCGGTGACCGCGACGACGTCTTCTCCCACGGCTTCATCTGCCCCAAGGGCTCCACCCTCCAGCATCTCCACGAGGACCCCGACCGTCTCCGCCGGCCCCTCGTGCGCCGCGGCGTCGACGCCGACGGTGCCCCCGTGTTCGAGGAGGTCGACTGGGACGAGGCGTGGCGGATCGTCGCCGAGCGCTTCGCCGCCGTGCGGGACGCCCACGGCGCCGACGCCGTGGCCCTCTATCTCGGCAACCCCAACGCCCACCTTCTCGCCTCGGGCACCCACATGCGGGCCCTGATCCGCTCGATGGGCTCCCGCAAGCTCTTCAGCGCCTCCACCGTCGACCAGATGCCCCGCCACGTGGCGAGCGGCCATCTCTACGGCGACCCCGTGGCCATCCCGGTCCCCGATCTGGACCGCACCGACATGCTCGTCGTGATCGGTGCCGACCCCTACACCTCCAACGGCAGTGTGTGCACCGCCCCCGGCTTCCCCGACCGCATCGAGGCGATGCAGGCCCGGGGCGGGACCCTGTGGGTCATCGATCCGCGCCGCTCCCGCACCGCCCAGCAGGCCGACGTGCACCTGCGGCCCCGACCCGGCACCGACGCCGTGCTGCTGGCCGCCGTGGTGCGTCACCTGTTCGCCACCGGCACGGCGCGCACGGGCCGCCTCGCCGCCGCCGCCCCCGATCTCGACCGGGTCGCCGCCTTCGTCGAGCCCTTCACCCCGGAGGCGGCGGCGCGGGTCACCGGCGTGGCCGCCGCCGACATCACCGCTCTGGCCGACGCCCTGGTCGCGGCCCCCACGGCCGCCGTCTACGGGCGCATCGGTACCAACACCGTCGAGTTCGGCACCCTCACCGCCTGGCTCATCGACGTGGTGAACATGTGCACCGGCAACGTCGACCGGCCCGGGGGCGTGATGTTCGCCCGTCCCGCCGCCGAACGCTGCCGGGGCGACCGACCCGGCGGGCGGGGCTACCGGGTGGGGCGGTGGACGAGCCGGGTGAACGGCCGCCCGGAGGTACAGGGCGAGCTGCCCGTCGCCGACCTGGCCGACGAGATCCTCGTTCCCGGCGAGGGCCGGATCCGCCTCCTCGTCACTGTCGCCGGCAATCCCGTGCTGTCGTGCCCCGACGGGGAACGCCTCGACGAGGCCCTGGCCTCCCTCGACGCCATGATCGCCGTCGACATCTACCTCAACGAGACGACCCGTCACGCCGACGTCATCCTCCCGCCTCCCTCCAGTCTCGAAAAGAGCCACTACGACCTGGCCCTTTACCAGTTCCACGTGCGCAATGTCGCCCACTGGTCGCCGCCGGTCTTTCCCCCCTCGGGTCCGCTGGAGGAGGACATCCTGGCCAAGCTGGCCGCCATCGCCGCCGGACTCGGTCCCGACGCCGACCCCGCCCTCGTCCACGACCAGATCCTGCGCTCCCTCGTCGAGGCCGAGGTCGCCAACGAGCATTCCCCGATCGCCGGTCGTGATCCCGACGAGATCCTCGCCGCCGTCGACGGTGACACGCCCGCCGACCGGGTGCTCGACGTGCTGGTGCGGACCGGCCCCTACGGCGACGGTTTCGGGGCCCGACCCGACGGCCTGTCGCTCGCCGTCCTGGCGGCCCACCCCCACGGTGTCGACCTCGGTCCCCTCGAACCGCGCCTGCCGGGCCGTCTACGGACCCCGTCGGGTGTGATCGAGGTCCTGGCCGACCCCTTCGTCACCGAGCTGGCCCGTCTGGCCCAGCGTCTGGACCACGAACCGCCACCCCTGGTGCTCATCGGTCGCCGCCAGCTCCGTTCGAACAACTCCTGGATGCACAACCTCGAGGTGCTGGTCCGGGGTTCGAACCGGTGCACCCTCCAGGTCAACCCCGCCGACGCCGAGCGGCTCGGCCTGGTCGACGGGGGCGACGCCGAGGTGCGGTCGCGGGTGGGGGCGGTCCGAGCCCCGGTGGAGATCACCGACGACGTGCCGCCCGGGGTGGTGAGCCTTCCCCACGGCTGGGGTCACGACCGGCCGGGGACGCGGCTCGGGGTGGCGCGCGCCCACGCCGGCGTGAACAGCAACCGCCTGACCGACCCGGCGATCGTCGATCCTCTCTCGGGCAACGCCGTGCTCAACGGCATCCCCGTCGAGGTCGTCCCGGCGCCCGCCGACACGCCGGTGTCCGCGGCGTCGGCTCCCGCCTGACCGCCGGCTCAGGCCAGGCGCCGGCGGACTTCCCCGCAGTTGGCGAGGGTGGCGCAGGCGTCGGCCTGATCGACGGTCATGCACCGCACCACGACCTGCTCGAAACCCGCCTCCGCCAGAGCGGCGAAGGCCTCGACGGCATCGTGGACCCCGCCGTAGACGAGGGAGTCTCGGGGCAGCCCCCGGTAGCCGCGGGCGACGAGCTCGTCGCCGAGGCGCCGGGCCCGGTCGGCGTCGTCGAGCACGATCACGTCGCGTCGGACGGCGGCCCGGGCCGGCCGCCCGTTCTCGGCGCACCAGGCGCGGTACTCCTCGAGGCGCCGGGTCACCTGGCCGGTGGGCAGGTAGGGCCCGGCGTACCAGACGTCGCCGAGACGGGCCGCCCGGCGCCGCGCCGGGGCCGAGTCCCCGCCGATCCACCATTCGACGGGTCGGGGTGGGACCGGGTGCACGCGGGCTCCGGTGATGCCGAACTCCGCCGCGTCCACCCGCTCGCCGGCGAACAGGGAGCGGATCACCTCGACGGCGGCCTCGAGGCGCCGACCCCGGGTGCGCAGGTCGGCGCCCATGGCGGCGAACTGGGCCTCGCCGTCGCCGAGACCGGTCTGTAGGACGAAGGTGCCCTCGACCAAAGAGGCGAGCGTGCCGACCTGCTCGGCGACGAGGACCGGGTGCCACAGGGGCAACAGGAACAGGCAACCCGTGGGTCGCCGGGTGTCCCACTCGGCGGTCAGGCGGGCGAGGATCGGCACGTTCTGGAGGTAGGTGGCGGGGTTGGCGTGATGATCGCCCACGGTCAGGGAGTCGAGGCCGGCCTCGCGTGCCACCCGCGCCCGCTCGATCATCCGGCGGACCGCCTCCGGCCCGTCGCCGTCACCGTGGAAGGATGCGAGTGACACGCCGACCTGCATCCGGATCTCCTCGTCGTCTGTTTCGTGGTCTGCTTCGCCTCTCGCCTCTCGCCGCTCGCCGCTCGCCGCTCGGCGTCCGGCGACCCGCACCCGGCCCGGCCCTCACCCTAGGTCCGGCGATCCCCGAGCGCTGCCGGCCACCCCGCCCGTCGGGCCGGCCTCCTGGCCGGGGTCGGTGCGGATGGGGTACCAGGTGCCGTCTCGGCGTCTCCGTAGGCGGATGATGCCGGCGTGTACCTGGGTGTGGCAGTGGGCGCACACCGAGGCGAGCTGGTCGATGTCGGTGCGCCCACCGGTGGCGTAGGGCTCGGTGTGGTGGGCGTGGGTGTGGGCGAAGGGTGCCCCGCACACGACACAGCCGCCGTCGCGTAGGGCCA
>RFFY01000765.1 GCA_003697065.1 Actinomyces sp.
CGGTCTCCCTCCGCCCGGTCTCCCCCCGCCCACCGGTCCGGGCGGGGTCATCGCCGGGGTCGGCCGGGTCGGTGGGAACGCCGGCGGTGGGGCCGGTGGCGGCGGCCGGGACCGACGCCCGCCGCCGCTCGGGCACGACGAGGGCGGCCAGGAGGAACAGGGCACCGGCGGACAGGGCGAGGATCCGGACGGTCATCCGCCAGTCGACCACCTCCAACAGGGCGGCGGTGAGGGGGAGGTACACCGCCGAGGCGAGCGCACCCCACAGACTCACCACGGCGATGGCCGAGGCCGGGGCGTGGGGGTTCACGCGCACGGCGGTGGTCATGGTCACGTGGTAGAAGCCCAGGGCGCCGTACAGGCCCATCCCCAGCGCCGAGGCGACCGTGAAGGTGACGACGTCGCCGGCCGCCGCCGCCACCACCAGGCTCACCGTGCCGCCGACACCCCCGGCCACGAGGACGGGGCGGACCCCGGCCCGATCGAGGAGACGTCCGCCGAGCACCGACCCCACGCCGACCAGGACGGTGCCGGCGGCATAGGAGCCCGCCAGACTGGCCTCGCTCCAGCCCGTGTCGGCGGCGATGGCATCGAGCAGGGCGCCGAAGGCGTAGTACCACGAGCCGTAGGCCCCGATGGCGACCAGACCCAGGGCGCCCGTGCGCCGGTGGTCGATGGCGTGGCCGCGGCCCATCGCGCCGACGTTAGGGCCGGGCATCCCGTCGGTGCCCGCCCGGTGTCGGCCCCCTGCCCGCTTAGTCTCGTTCCCGTTCCCCGTGCCGGCTCAGGGCTCGACGCGGACCACCGGGTAGAACGCCACCCGGTCCCGGATCGCCGCCGCCGCCGGGGAGGGATCGGGGTAGTACCAGGCGGCGTTGGGGGCGACCTCGCCGTCGACCTCGATGGTGAAGTAGCGGGCCGTGCCCTTCCAGGGGCAGCGGGTGGTGTGGGCCGACTCGTGCAGGACGTCGCGACGCAGCGCCGCCAGGGGGAAGTAGGCGTTTCCCTCTAAGAGCTCGATGTCGTCGCTTTCGGCGATGACGGTGTCGTTGAAGATCGCTCGGGCCATGGCTCTCCCAACCCCGGCTCACACCGATCCCTTCCCGCACCAGCGACGGTCGAAGCGCTCGAGCTTGGCGGGCTCGAGCAGGGACGCCAGCTCCGCCACGCGAGTCCCACGCCACCCCAGCACCGTCAGCACGAGCGGCGCGTCGTCACGTCGCACGTACACCCCGAGCTGCCCGTTCACCGTGACCGTGTGCACCTCGTCGAGCGGTGACAGGGAGCGGCGCGCCATGTTGACCAACAGACGGGCCACGCGGGCGGAACCCACCACGGGGCGGCGGGCGGCGCGGCGCGACGCTCCCCCGTCGGAGACGTACACGGCGTCGTCGGTCAACAAGGTGGTGAGCTGGTCGAGGTCACCGTCGACGACGGCGGCGAAGAAGGCGTCGGCCAGGATGCGGGCCTCGGCCGGTGCGGGATCGAGGCGGGGACGACCGGAGCGGATCCGGTCCCGGGCCCGGCGGGCGACCTGGCGGGCGGCGACCTCGGTGCGTCCGACGGTCGCCGCCACCTCGCGGAAGGGAACGCCGAAGACGTCGTGGAGGAGGAACACGGCCCGCTCCACCGGACTCAGGGTCTCGAGGAGGCGCAGGAAGCCGAGGGTGAGGGTCTCGGCTCCCGCGACCGTCTCGCCGGGGTCGGGCTCGTCGGCGGCCACGAGGGGATCGGGCAGCCAGGGACCGACATAGGTCTCGCGGCGGGCCCGCGCCGAGGTCAGGGCATCGATGGCCAGGCGCGTCGTCACGGTCGTCAGCCAGGCCGACGGGTTGTCCAGACTCGACGGATCACTGCGTTGCCACCGCAGCCAGGCCTCCTGGACCACGTCCTGGGCCTCGTCGACGCTGCCCAGCATCCGGTAGGCGAGATCGAGCAGGCGCGGGCGGTGGGTCTCGAACACGGCGGTCGCCGTCACCGCTGCGCCCGCCTCTGGCCCCCGTCCCCGACGCCTCGCCGTCACCGGGCTCCTCCCTCCC
>RFFY01000766.1 GCA_003697065.1 Actinomyces sp.
GCGCGGCGCTGCTCCACGCTGCGCACCTGATCGGGGGTGCCGTCGCGGCCGCCGTCGTGGCGCCACAGGCGATCCATCTCCGCATCCAGCACCTGGGCGACCTGGGCGCCGGTCACCGAGTCCAACTCGAACCCGAAACGCCACATACCCGAGCCCGTGTCACGGTGCCGCCAGCCCCGGCGCCGGCGCCGTTGACGAGCCAGACGCGCCTGGACATCGGCCGCCGTCTCCCGTTTCGTCAACCAGCGCTCCACGGTCCGCCGCGCCCCATCGGTGTCCTCACCGGCCACCAACCCCAAGAGTTCGGTCTCCACGGCCTCGGCCCCGGCCCGACCCGCGGCCTCCACCAACACATCCGCGGTCTCCACGTTCAACCGACCCTCAGACAAGGCGTCGGTGACCGCCGGCATCTCGCCCAACACCTGAGCGCGCTTCTTGGCCCGGCGCGCCTCGCGTTCCGAGCACCCCGAGACCGTCTTCCACGACGAGGCCCCATCGGCCCCGCTGTCGCCCAAGGCGTCGATCGCCGCGGTGGCCTTCACCCGTACCGCGGCGCATACCGCCTCCAGGGCCGCCACCGCCTCCAACAGCTCCACCAGGCGGCGCCGACCCCAGCCCGTCACCTCCACACCCGCCAGCACGCCGGCCGCCTCGGCCAAGCCCGCCACCGGATCCGACGCGCCGCCCGCGCGCGCCACGGGAGCCGCGCCGTCGACGGGACGGAACCGCTCGAGCACACCGGGAGCGAACATGTGTTCGATACTAGCCCCACCACGACCGCGCCGCAACCCCCGAACCCGAAATACGAAACAGATGCCGGCTCGGGACCGGCGGGCTGGCGGACGACGAGAAGAACTGAGAACACAGGGCGAGAGACTCACCGGGCACCAGGACGAGAGGCGAAGAGCGGGATCGGGTGGATCACACCGGAGCCACCGTCCCCCACGCTGGCGGACCAGTCGCCCGCCGGCGACGCGCGGACAGCCGACCCCATCCGGGAGGGATACTGGACGAGGACCCGAGAGGACGGGAGCAGTGATGTCGAGATGGGTGGCGGCGGCGCTTGGTGTCGTGTTGGTGGCCGGGGCCTGTGGTGGCCGAGTTTCGACGGCCGAGACCGGGTCGCCCCCCGTGGCGGGCGACGCGCAGCGTGCGGTGTCTCAGCCAGCGGCGTCGTCGCCGCCTGCGGTGGCCCAGCCAGCGGCTCAGCCGGTGGGGTCGGCGGCGCCGGCTGGTGCTCCGGGCGACCCCTCGGCACCCGAGGTCGTGGGTGATCTCACCCGTGGTGAGACGATGGTCGATCAGCAGGCCCTGCAGGAGTGCTACGCCCGCGGGGGAAACTGTGTGGCGGAGGTGCCCGGGCTGGCCGAGTGCATGGCTGCCGGGCTGAACTGCAA
>RFFY01000767.1 GCA_003697065.1 Actinomyces sp.
CGGCGCGCCGGGTGGTCTCGTCCCAGGGGCGGGCGAGCTTGCCCCGGGCGAGCGGGCTCCAGGGGATCACCCCGATCCCGCGGTCGGCGCACAGGGGGAGCATCTCGCGCTCCTCCTCACGGTGGAGGAGGTTGTAGTGGTTCTGCATCGAGACGAAGGCCGACCAGCCGTGCAGCTCGCTGGTGTGCAGGGCGGTGGCGAACTGCCAGGCCCACATCGAGGAGGCGCCGATGTAGCGCACCTTCCCCGAGTGGACGGCGTCGTCGAGAGCGGCGAGCGTCTCGTCGATCGGGGTGCGGTCGTCCCAGCGGTGGATCTGGTACAGGTCGACGTAGTCGGTGCCGAGGCGGCGAAGGGAGTGTTCGAGTTCCTGCATGATCGCCTTGCGCGACAGGCCCCCGCTGTTGGGTGACGTGCGTCCCCGCAAGGGGAAGTACACCTTGGTGGCGATGACGACCTCGTCGCGGTCGGCCATGTCCCGCAGGGCGCGGCCGACGATCTCCTCGCTCGTACCGAGGGAGTAGACGTTGGCGGTGTCGAAGAAGTTGATCCCGGCCTCGAGGGCGTGGGCGATGATCGCCCGGCTGTCCTCCTCGCCGACGGCCCAGTCGTGCACTCCGGGGGTGTCGCCGCCGAATCCCATGCAGCCCAGACAGATCCGTGACACCTCGAGTCCCGACCGGCCCAGGTGGGTGTAACGCATCACGACCTCCCGGCACGCAGCTCCCGGCACGCAGCTCCCGGCGCGGACCCTACACCGGTCCCGCCGGCGCCTCGGGAGCCGCCGCGGTCGCGCCGCCGGGCCGCAGGTGCGGGTCGCGGGGGCGGGTCGCGGCGATGGGCGACGCGATCGGGGGGTGTGGGAGGCTGTCGCCGTCCCCGGACGCCTTGACGATCGCGTCTTGACGATCACGTCATCACGATCACGCCATCACGATCACGGAGAACCCATGACCGAGCACCTGAGCTTCCACGACCGTGTCACCGTGGAGGTGACCGACGGCGTCGCCGACGTCCGTCTGGACCGTCCGGACAAGCTCAACGCCATGGACGGGCCCCTCTTCGACGCCCTCGTCGAGGCCGCCGACACCCTCGCCGGCGACACCTCCCTGCGGGCCGTGGTGCTGTCGGGCAACGGCCGGGCGTGGTGCGCCGGTCTCGACTTCTCGGGCTTCCAGGCCATGGCCGGGGCCGGTGACGGGGCCACGACGAGCAAGCTCGGACAGGTGGCCGAGGGGCGCATCACCCATCACGCCCAGCAGGCCGTGTGGGGATGGCACGAGCTGCCGGTACCGGTGATCGCCGCCGTCCACGGCATCGCCTACGGCGCCGGCGCCCAGCTGGCGATCGGCTGCGACGTGCGGATCATGCATCCCGACGTCCGCTTCGCCCTGCTCGAGATCCGGTGGGGCATCACCCCCGACATGACCGGCACCCAGCTCCTGCCCCGCCTCGTGGGGCCGGACGTGGCCAAGGAGCTGATCTGGACCGGCAGGGAGGTGAACGGCGACGAGGCCCTGCGCATCGGTCTCGCCACCCATGTCGACGACGAGCCCCGCCAGGCCGCCCTCGAGCTCGCCCGGACGATCGCCTCCAAGAACCCCCACGCCATCCGTGCCGGCAAGCGCCTCGTCGACGCGGCGGCCGTCGGTGACCTGGCGGCCGGGTTCGCTCTCGAGCGAGAGGAGATCGGTGCCCTGATCGGCACCCCCAACCAGGTCGAGGCCGTCACCGCCTTCTTCGAAAAGCGCGATC
>RFFY01000768.1 GCA_003697065.1 Actinomyces sp.
CTCCCGCCCCGAGCTGCGCCTCCTGTCGGGCGGGGTGCTGGTCCAGCAGGCCCACCACTTCGCCGCCGCCCCCGACACCTTGCAGGTCGTGACCGCCCGCCGGCCCACCGACGCCGAGTGGGCCGACGCCGTCTTCGCCTGGCGGGTGTGCGGCCACGTGACCTCCAACGCCATCGTGTTGGCGCGTGACCGGGTGGCCTGGGGGATCGGGGCCGGTCAGCAGAACCGGGTCGAGGCGGGCGAGATCGCGGCGGCCAAGGCGGCGGGACGCGCCGCCGGTGGCGCCTGCGCCAGCGACGCCTTCTACCCCTTTCCCGACGGGATCCACGCCGCCGCCGACGCCGGCGTGGCGGTCATCGTCCAGCCGGGCGGATCGGTGCGCGACGCCGAGACCATCGCCGCCGCCGACGAGCGGGGTGTGGCCATGGTCTTCACCGGCGAGCGCCACTTCCTGCACTGACATGGCCCGTTCCGCCACCCCCCACGCCCGCCAACAGCGGGCCCTGCGGACCGGGTCGGGCCGCGTGGCCCGCCTCGTCTACCGCCTCGTGCGGGCCCTCATCCGCACCGTGGGTTTCCGCTGGTTCCGTCTGCGTCATCGGGGGGCCGAGCACCTGGACATCCCGGGCCCGGTGATCGTGGCCCCGGTGCACCGGTCCAACCTCGACGCCCCCCTCGTGGCCTCCCTGGGTTCGCGCCGGATGCGGGCCCTGGCCAAGGACTCCCTGTTCGCCGTCGGTCCCGTCGCCTGGTTCATGGCCGCCCTCGGCGCCTTCCCCGTGCGGCGGGGGGAGGCCGACCGGGAGGCCATGCGGGCCGCCCGCGCCCTGCTGGACGCCGGCGAGGAACTCATCGTCTTCCCCGAGGGCACCCGCCAAAGCGGCCCCCGGGTCACCGGGGTCTTCGACGGCACCGCCTACCTGGCCGCCAAGACCGGCGCCGTCGTCGTGCCCGTCGGTGTCGCCGGCACCGAGGAGGCGATGCCCCCGGGTGCCCGCCTGCCTCGGCGGCGTCCGGTCGCCATCGTCGTGGGCGCCCCCCTCGACCCTCCCGCGGGGCGCGTCACCCGCCCCGCTCTGCGGGCCTTCAGCGAGCAGGTCTCGGCCCGCCTCCAGGAGGTCTTCGACGAGGCCCGTGCCCTGGTGGGGGAGACGGCGTGAGCCCGCTCTCGGGCGCCGCGTCACGTCAGGCGCGGC
>RFFY01000769.1 GCA_003697065.1 Actinomyces sp.
CATCGAGCCCGATCCCCGTCTCGTCGACGAGTGGGAGGGCGTCGCCTGGCCCTCGGCGGCCGAGAGGTCGCATGTGCTGTCGGCCCTGCCCCCCGCCAGCCGGGAGTTCTCCCCCTTCCCCGGCATCGACCTTCTCGACGTCTACCGCTTCTGCGAGCGCCAGCGCCGCGCCCGCCGCGGCTGACCGCGGGCCGCCGGGCGCGGCGGCCGAGGGGCCGGCTCAGGGGGTGACGATCAGGTGGTCGACCGCCGACACGGCGACGTGGACGCGTTCGCGGCCCAGGGTCGTGACCTCGAGCACCAGCACCTCGGAGCCGACGGCGGTCAGGCGGCCCCGGATGTCGTCGCTGGCCAGCACCACCCGGACCCGGGTCTGCTCGGCCGCCAGGTCGGCCAGCACCCCCACCAGGGAGCTCAGCGCCGGTGTCACCCCGTCGGCGGCGGGGCGGGCGCCGCTTTCGGCGGGAGCCCGGTCGCGCACGGCCGCCACCGAGGCGAAGGGGACGAACACCCGGCCCTGACGCCGGTCGGTGACGACCACGTGGTCGCGACCCAGCGCCGTCACCCGTCCGTCGAGGACGTGACCGTGGCGGGTGCTCACCCGCACGGGACCGCCCTGTTCGGCCAGCCCGGCCAGGACGGTGCCGACGGTGACGTCGCCGTCGTGCTGGTCGACGAGGTTGCGCACCCGCCGCCGCGCCCGGACCGCCTCCTCGATGCGGGCTTCGGCCGACCAGCGGGCGAGCTCGTCGACGTCGGCGTGGACGGCGGCGGTCGGGTCGTCGTCGGGCTCGAGGGGTGGGTCGTCGTCGCCCATCACGCCCCGACAGTAGGCGCCCGGGGGCGTCGGGTCGTGGCCGGCGCCGACCCGCCGGTGTCGAGACGGTACGCTGGCAGGTGCAGATGAGCGACGCCGCCGTCACGATCCGGGTCCCCGGCAACCATCTCATGGGGACACTGCTCGGGGAGCACGACCGCCTCCTGCGTCGTATCGAGGACGCCTTTCCGCGTGCCGACGTCGTCGTGCGGGGCAACGAGGTCAACGTGGCGGGGCACGGCGCCGGGCTGGTGGGCCGCCTCTTCGAGGAGCTCATCGTGTTGGCCGAGCAGGGTCAGCGTCTCGACGAGCGGGTCCTCGAGCGCACCATCGACATGGTCCGCGCCGACGAGCGGCCCTCGGAGGTCCTCACCCACGAGATCCTCCGCGCCGACCGGGGCCGCCTGATCCGTCCCAAGTCGGCCGGGCAGAAGCGCTACGTCGACGCCATCCGCTCGAACGTCGTCACCTTCGGCATCGGCCCCGCCGGGACCGGCAAGAGCTGGCTGGCGGTGGCGATGGCGGTGCGGGCGCTGCAGGCGGGCGAGGTCGAGCGCATCATCTTGACCCGCCCCGCCGTCGAGGCCGGCGAGCGCCTGGGCTTCCTGCCCGGTGACCTGATGGCCAAGGTCGACCCCTACCTGCGGCCCCTCTACGACGCCCTCCACGACATGGTCGGCGGGGAGGGGATGGAGCGTCTGCTCGACCGGGGCACCGTCGAGGTCGCCCCTCTGGCCTTCATGCGGGGCCGCACCCTCAACTCGGCCTTCATCATTCTCGACGAGGCCCAGAACACCAGTCCCGAGCAGATGAAGATGTTCCTGACCCGCATCGGTTTCGGCTCGCGGGCGGTCGTGACCGGTGACGTCACCCAGGTCGACGTCAGCGGTGGTCGGTCCGGACTCGCCGGGCTCGAGGCGATCCTCACCGGCATCGACGGGGTCGCCTTCGTGCGCCTCGGCGCCCGCGACGTGGTCCGCCACCGCATCGTCCAGGACATCGTCGACGCCTACGACCGGGCGGCCGCCGGCGCCACCCCGGGCGGGGACGGCCGTGACTGACGAGCCCCCGCCGGGTCCCG
>RFFY01000770.1 GCA_003697065.1 Actinomyces sp.
ACCGGGAAGGCCCAGGCGCCGCCCTCGTCGTCGACGTAGCCGACCACCACGTCGGCGTCGTCGAGCCAGGACCGGGCCTGGGCGGCCGACTCGTAGTCGGGAGCATCGAGAGGAACGATGGCGTCGAAGAGGTCGGCGATCAGGGCCGGTTCGGCGTCGGGGAGCCGGATGGAGGCACCCGCGAAGGTGTCGAAGACGATCTCGTCGAGGGGTACGGCATGACGCGAGGTGTCCAGGGGCGGGGTCGAGCGGGGGTCGGGGACCTCCAGGGGTCGCCGCGCCCCCTCCACCGTCGAAGGGGGCCGGCCGTACAACCCGGTGCCGCCAGCTCCGACGGCCGGATCGGCGGGGTCATCACCGCCGCACGCCGTCGCCGCCAAGGCGACGAGGACGAGACCCGCGGTGAAGCGTCGCACACCCCGCCAACCCCGCCTGCCGGACACCGATTCCGCCGCGCCGGCAACCCGTCGGGACGCCGACACGGACCCGATCGCGGCCACGCGCCCGCCGACGCGCCACGCGCCCGCCGACGCGCCACGCGCCCGCGGACGCGTCAGGCCAGTGGGTCGGTGGCGGCGGCCAGGCGGGCGAGGGCCTCCCGCACCGTCGGCGATCGGCGGCAGTCCCGCAGATCCAGCAGCCAGAGCCGGTGCCGCCCCTCCACCTTGATGTCCCCCCGCATGAACCCCACCTCGGGGGCGAGATCACCGGCCAGGATGGCGAGCGCGAGCGGCGCCGACAGCGACACCGTGACGTCGGCGTCCGGGGCCTTGCCGGTGCCGAGCTCGACCAGGGCGCCGTCGGCGATCCGGGCCACCACCGCCACCTTGCCCGACGGTGTCCCCGACACGACGTACTGGACGGTCAGGTCCGGCACCGACGCCCGGGCCGCCTCCACCGCGCCGCCGAGTTCGGCACGCGCCGCCTCCAGCCACTCCTCGCTCAGGAACTCCACGTGCCCTCCCCCGCTCCGACCCCGACCCGCCGAATGCCGGCGAACAGGTCGTCCTCGGGGACCGGCATGCCGAGCTCGCCCCGGGCCAGGATGTACTCGTCGTAGGGATGGACCTCGCGCTCGACCTCGGGTGGCAGGCCGAACCAGAAGGGCGAGTCGGGATCGACCTGGGTGGCATGCGCCAGCAGACCACCCACCCGGGCCTCGTGGAAGTCGCCGACGTGGATACGTGTGGTGATCCGGTGATCCTGGCTCGG
>RFFY01000771.1 GCA_003697065.1 Actinomyces sp.
CCCGCAGGCGGCGGCCAGCGCGGCGAGAGCCACGAGGACGGCGACGACGGCGAGGGTCGGGACCCGGCGGGTGCCCCCGGGCGGGGACGCCGGGCCAGCCGGCTCGGTACCGGGCACGGGCGGCTCAGTACAGGGCATGGGCATCCCCGCCGCCGCTGGTGCCGCGGGCGGTCTCGACGTCCTCGCGCAGAGCACGGGCCAAGGCGACCGAGTCGGCGGTGATCGTCACCATCCGGAAGCCCTGCTCGAGACGGCGGGCCAGCAGGGCCGCCGAGGCGTGGATCCCGGGAACCACCCCGTGGCGGCGACACCCGTCGACGATGGCGGCGAGGGCCTCGGTGAAACGCGCCTCGGCCTCGTTGTCGCCGGGGGCGAGGCCCAAGCTGACGGCCAGGTCGGAGGGGCCGACGTAGACGGCGTCGACGCCGGGCACCTCGCAGATGGCGTCGAGGTTCTCGATGGCCTGCACCGTCTCGACCATGGGTATGCACGCCACCTCGAGATTGGCCCGGGCGAAGTAGTCGTCGCCCTCGCTGTGTCGGGGACGGATGGGCCCGAAGGAGCGCCGGCCCGCCGGCGGGTAGCGGGTGGCCGCCACGGCGGCTTCGGCCTCGGCGGCCGTGTTGACCATGGGCACGATCACCCCCATGGCGCCGGCATCGAGCGACTTGCCGATGATCCCCGGCTCGTTCCATGGCACCCGCACCAGCGGGGTGGAGGAGCCGAGCCCGATGGCCTGGATCAGGGGCACCGACTCGTCGTAGCCGATCAGGCCGTGCTGGGTGTCGATGCACACGTAGTCGAGCCCGAGTCGGCCCAGCAGCTCGGCCGAGAAGCTCGTGGGGAGGGTGGCCCAGGCGCCCAGGGCCGGGGTGCCGTCGGCCCAGCAGCGCCGCAGGGGGTTGTCACGCATGGTCGTCTCCGTCGGCTGTCGGGGTGGCGAGTGAGAGGGCGGTCGTGTCGATGAGCTCCCACAGCTCGTCGACGTGGCGGGCGGTGGTCCAGGTGGATCCGATCGACACCCGCACGTAGGCCCGACCGTCGATCTCGGACCCGGTCAGGTAGGCCCGCCCCGAGGCGTTGATCCGCTCGACCAGGGCCCGGGTGGCGGCGTCGCCGGCGAGATGGCGGAAGCTGACCAGGGCGAAGGGGGTGGGGGCGATGGTCTCGAGATGGGGGTGGCCGTCGATGCGCCCGGCCAGGTCACGGGCCCAGCCCACGTGGCGGCGGAGAAGGGAGCGCAGCCCCTCGAGCCCGAAGGAGCGGAGCACCCACCACAGCTTGAGGGCCCGGAAGCGGCGCCCGAGGGGGACGTGCCAGTCGCGGTAGTCGATGACCCGCCCCGAGGCCGACGCCGCGTCGCGCAGGTAGGGCGGCACGATCGACAGGGTCTCGATCAGGGGCCGACGGTCGGCCACCCAGAACACCGAACAGTCGAAGTTCGTGGCCAGCCACTTGTGGGGGTTGAAGGTGTAGGAGTCGACGGCCTCGACCCCGGCCAGATGGTGGCGGAACTCGGGGCAGATCATGGCCGAGCCGGCGTAGGCGGCGTCGACGTGGTGCCACATGTCGTGGGTGCGGGCGATCTCGGCCACGGCGGCCACGGGATCGACGGCGGTCGTGCCCGTGGTCCCGATGGTCGAGCACACGACGGACGGGACGAGACCGGCCCGCCGGTCGCTCTCGACGGCGGCGGCCAGGGCGTCGGGGTCGAGGGCGAAGGTGGCGTCGACGGCGACGGGGCGGACCTCGCCGAAGCCGGCCACCCGGGCGCCCTTGGTGACCGAGGAGTGGGACTCGGCCGAGGCGTAGACGACCTGGCTCTCGGCGGGAGCGCCGGTGAGGCGCCGGGTGCGCTCCCGGGCGACGACCAGGGCGGTGTGGGTCGAGTCCGAGGCGCTCATCTGGATGACACCGCCGCCGGGACCGGTCGTCTTCCAGTGCTCGGGCAGCCCGCAGGCGTCGACGAGCCAGTCGAGGACGTGGGCTTCGATCTCGGTGACCGCCGGCGAGGTCGACCACAACATCCCCTGGACCCCGAGTCCGGCGGCCGCCAGCTCACCGAGCACCGCCGGCGGGCTCGACATGGCGGGGAAGTAGGCGTACCAGCCCGGGTGCTGCCAGTGGCTCAGGCCGGGGACGACGACGCGGTCGAGGTCGGCCAGGAGCTCGTCGAAGGGCTCGGGTCGCTCGGGCGGGGCGGCCGGGAGGCGGGCCCGGATGTCGCCGGGTTCGACCGGTTCGCGCACGGGCCGGTCGTCGAGGCCGGCGAGGTAGTCGGCGATCCAGTCGACGAGGGCGTGACCGTGACGGCGGAAGGCCTCGAGATCGAGGGCGGCCGGCTCGCCCCCGGGAGAGTCGCTGGCGTCGCCGGGATCACTCCTCGCCATAGCGCTTGACGTCGGGTCCGACGATCCGGCTGAAGATCTCGAGGATCTCACCGGGTTCGGCGTGGCGGCCTGTCTGGTGCTTGGAGTAGACGAGCTCGCCGTCGACGACGACGTCGAAGACCCCCTTGTCACCGGTGTGGAGGGTGAGGGTGTCGATGACGTGCTGGTAGTTCGTCAACAGGTCGGCGACCGTGCTCACGGCACGGGACGAATAGTCTCAAGGTACGCAGTAGGTGATGTCGATCGTGTGGCGTCGCTCGGTCATGGGCTCAGGCTAGCCCGGGGCCGGCTGGGGCCCCTCGACCCGCCCGCCGCCTCACCAGGCCGCGATGGGTGCGAAGGTGGCAGCGAGGAGGGTCACGAAGGCCTCGGGGGCCACCGCCACCTCCAGGCCCCGACGCCCGCCGCTCACGTGGACCCGCTCACACACCGTCGCCCACTCGTCGACGACGGTCGGGGACGGGTGCTTGTGGCCGAAGGGGCTGATGCCGCCCACGACGTAGCCGGTGCGGCGACTCGCCACCGTCGGGTCGGCCAGCTCCACCCGCTTGGCGCCCACGGCGGCGGCCATGGCCTTGAGGTCGAGGCGGGCCGCCACCGGGACCACCCCGACGGCGAGCGCCCCGCCCGGATCGGTCACCACCAGGGTCTTGAACACCGTCGCCGGGTCGAGCCCCAGAGCCCGGGCCGCCTCGAGCCCGTACGACTCGGCGTCGGGATCGTGCTCGTAGGTCAGGACCTCGTGCTCGATCCCCGCCGCCACCAGCTGCTCGATGGCCGGCGTCACCGTCGCGTCCCCGGCGTCCTCCGGCGGGGGCGCTCAGGTGCCGGCGAGCATCCACTCATGGGCCGGGTCGTTGTGGAAGCGCCAGATCCGTTCGGGGCCGGCCATGACGTTGAGGTAGTAGAGGTCGTAACCGTGGGGTGCGCCCACCGGGTGGTAACCCCGGGGGACGAGCACCACGTCGCCGTCGTGCACCGTCATGGTCTCGTCGATCTCGCGGCGGCCGTCGGGGCCGGGGTCGGTGTACACCCGCTGGAAGGCGAAGCCCTGGGGCGGGTCGAGGCGGTGGTAGTAGGTCTCCTCCAGCGACGACTCGGCGGGCAGGCGGTCGGTGTCGTGCTTGTGGGGCGGATACGACGACCAGTGCCCGCCGGGGGTGATGACCTCGACCACCAGGAGGGACTCGGCCGGCTCGGTCTCGGGGAGGATGTTGCGGACGTGGCGGACGTTGGTGCCGGTCCCCCGGGTCTCGGTGCTCATCGAGGCCGGGTCGAGGAGGCGCACGGGCAGGCGACCCTCGGCGGGGGCCGAGGCCACGGCCAACTCGAGGGCGTCGCGGGCGGTCACCGTCCAGGTCGCCCCGGGCGGCACGTAGACCGCCCCGGGGGCGGCGTCGGCGAAGGGGGAGGGGCGTCCGCCCACGCCGGAGGCCTGCCAGTCCCCGACCCGCACGTCCATCGTGCCGCTCACCGCCACCAGGCAGTGTTCCCTCCCGCCGGTGGCGCGTTCGACGGTGGCGCCCGGTTCGAGGCGGTGGACGGCGAAGCCGACGTGGTGCCAGCCGGCCGAGGCGGGGGTGATGTCGACGACCACCCCGTCGGGTCCGGGTGGGTGGGGTCGTACGAGCAGATCGGCCACCGTGGCCTCCTGGGTTCGAGATGCTGGGTTCGAGATGCTGGGTTCGAGATGCTGGGTTCGCGCTCGGGGAGCCGTGGTCCCGGGTTCGCCGTCCCGGTGGGCCCGCCGCGATCCTAGACTCCGGCACCGTCGGCGGAGGCCTCCGCCGACGCCCCCACCAGCACCACCAACGAGGAGTTCCGGTCATGGCCCAGACCGCTCTGCGCGGCAACCCCGTCCACACCCGCGGCGACCTTCCCGCTCCCGGCCA
>RFFY01000772.1 GCA_003697065.1 Actinomyces sp.
AGGGAGGACACCACCGGAACACCGGCCCGGCGGGCGGCGAGACGCCCGTACTGGTGGGCGGCCCACAGCTGGGTGTGGACGAGATCGGCCCCGGCCACCCGCTTGGCGAGGCGACGCCAGGCGGCGGGGCCGCGTCCCACGACCCGTACCGGGATGCCCGCCTGCTCGAGAGCCTCGGTGCCGTGGCGTCGCTCGTCGAGGCACACGAGTTCGAGCTCGACCCCCCGTCGGACGAGGTGGGGCGCGAGAGCGATGGTCGACGCCTCGGCCCCGCCCTGGGCCAGGGAGTCGATCACCATCACGACGCGCACGCCGGCGATGCTACGGCCATCACCCGACCCCGCCGGGAACACCCGCCGGGGCGCCCTCCCACGGGGCTGCCCGGGCGCCCTCCCACCACGCCGCCGGGAACACGGACCGTGTCGTGCCTCCAGCGGCGGGGACCGCTGCCGACGGGGTCGCCGTGCGCGTCCTGCACCTGCTCGCCACCGACCGCCGGCGCGGCGCCGAGGTGTTCGCCGTCGAGCTGGCCCGCGCCCTGCAGGGGCGTACCGCCCCCGACGGGTCGACCATCGACAACCGGCTCGCCGCCCTCGCCGCCGCCGGCGGAGACGCCCGCCTCGAGGTACCCGTGCCCGCACGCGCTTCCCGCACCGATCTCGTCCGGACCGCTGACGTCGTCGTCGGCCACGGCAGCCGGACGGCCCGGGTGGCACGTCGGCGCCGCCGACCCCCCTTCGTGTACCGGGTCATCGGCGATCCCCGCCACTGGTCGGGCCGGCCCGACCGCCGCCTGCGGGTGGCACGGGCCCTGCGCCGGGCCGAACGCATCGCCGTGTACGACCCCCGCACCGCCGAAGCCGTCGTCGACCATCTCGGTCTCGACCCCGACCGCATCCGGGTGATCCCCAAGGGCATCGACACCGCCGCCCACCGGGTGCCGACCCCGGACCGGGTCGCCTCGGCTCGGCGCCGGTGGGGGCTTCCGACCGAGGCGCCGGTCGCCGTGTGGTGCGGGTCCCTGTCGGCGGAGAAGGACCCCCTGACCGCCGTCGACGCCGCCGC
>RFFY01000130.1 GCA_003697065.1 Actinomyces sp.
CCCCCCGACGACGCCGTGCGTGACGAGGACGAGATCCTGGCCGAGAGCGAACGCCTCGTGGCCCGCCACCACGATCGCGGTCGGGGGGCGATGGTGCGCATCGCCCTGGCCCCCTGCTCGCCGTTCTCGGTGACGCCCTCCCTGCTGCGCCGCACGGCCGAACTGGCCGAACGCCTCGACGTGCGCCTCCACACCCACCTGGCCGAGAACGCCGAGGACGACGCCTATTCGCTCGCCACCTTCGGGCGGCGCTGCGTCGAGCACTTCGAGGACGTCGGGTGGTGCAGTGACCGCTCCTGGGTCGCCCACTGTGTCCGCCCGAACGCCGACGAGGTCGGCCGTCTCGGCACTGCCGGGGTGGGGGTGGCGCACTGCCCGAGCTCGAACATGATCCTGTCGTCGGGCCTGGCCCCGGTCCGTGACCTGCGCCGGGCCGGTTCGCCGGTCGGGTTGGGCTGTGACGGCTCCTCGTCGGCCGACCTGGCGTCCCTGTGGCACGAGGCCCGCCTGGCGATGCTGGTGGGCAAGCTCCGCGACGGCGCCGACGCCGTCGACGCCCGCGATGCCCTCGAGATGGCCACCCGGGGCGGGGCCGCCTGCCTGGGGCGGGAGGGCGAGCTGGGCGAGATCTCGGTGGGCGCGGTGGGCGACCTGGCCGTCTGGCGCCTCGAGGGGCCCGCCTTCGCCGGTGTCCTCGACGACTGGATCGAGGGCTGGCTGCGCTGCGGGCCGATCGGCGCCCACCACACGATCGTCGCCGGCCGCCTCGTGGTGGCCGACGGACGGCCCGTGTCACCCCGCCTCGAGGAGATGCTGGCGGCCCACCGCCGCATCGCCCGCCGCTTCCAGCCGGCCTGACACCCGCTGACCCGTCGCCGCCGGGCGCCGCGGGTCCGCCGGCGGCTCAGGTGACGCCGGCGGCGGCCAGGGTCGCCCGCACCCGGTCGGGGGTGAGGGGGAAGGTGTCGAACCACACCCCCGTGGCGTCGTGGAGGGCGGCGACCACGGCCGGGGCGTAGGGCATGAACGGCATCTCGGCCATCCCCCGGGCACCGAAGGGCCCCCGGGGGTCGGCCAGCTCGAGCACGACGGGTTCGATGCGGCGGGGCACGTCGCCGATGCCGGGAACGAGGTAGGTGCTGAAACGGGGGTTGAGGACCCGCCCCTCCGCCACGTGGAGGCGCTCGGTGAGCACCCACCCGTGGGCCTGCACCACCCCGCCCTCGATCTGGCCGACGACGAGTTCGGGGTTGACCGCCCGGCCCACGTCGTGGGTGCTGACGACGCGATCGACGACGATGTGACCGGTCTCGACGTCGACGGTGAGCTCGACCGCCTGGGCCACGTAGCCGTAGGCGAAGTTGGGCACACCCTCACCGGTCTCGGGATCGAGGGGGGTGGTCGGGGGCGGTACGTAGCGGAAACGGCCCCGCGCCGGTCGATCCCCGTCGCGCCAGGCCTTCTCGGCCTCCTCGGCGGCTCCCAGCACGGCGTTGCCCGACATGAAGGTGAGCCGGGAGGCGGACGCCGACCCGGCGTCGCCCGACGTCGCCGTGTCCGAGAAGTGGCCGTGGACCTGCTCGAGGGGCAGCCCCACCGCTTC
>RFFY01000131.1 GCA_003697065.1 Actinomyces sp.
CCCGGGTCGATCGAGGCCACCACGGGCCGGCCCGCGGCGAGGATCGAGTAGAGCTTGGACGGCACGCTGGCCCGCCCCAGCCCCCGCTTGAGGGCGATGACGTGGATGTCGGCGCTGGCCAGGACCTCGCCGAGACGTTCGGCGGGTTGGAGCCCGACGAACACCACGTTGTCGAGGCCGCGCGCCGCCTCCTGGACCGCCGCCAGCCCCGCCCCGCCCCCGTTGACGACGAAGACCAGGTCGTCGCGGTCCCGGCAGCGGCGGGCCGCTTCGACCAGGAGGTCGAGGGGCTGGGAGAAGCCCACGTTGCCGGCGTACATGACCACGGTGCGGTCGCCGAGCCCGTACTGGCGCCGGTAGGGCGTGTCGCGGTCGGCGGGGCGGATGCGCTCGGTGTCGACGAAGTTGGGGATGACCCGCACCCGGGTCCCCGATCCGGCGCCGATCTTGGACAAGACGTTGTCCCGCAGGTCCTCGGAGAGAACGGTGACAGCGTCGCTGCGTCGGTAGGTGAAGCGTTCCAGGCGGGCAAAGGCGGCGATGAGGCGCCGGTTGGTCAGGGCCCCGACCTCGACGGCGACGTCGGGGAAGACGTCCTGGATGTTGAACACGAAGGGAACCCGTCGCAGGCGGGCGACGAGCCAGCCCGCCAGCCCGAGCGTCAAGGGTGGCGACATGGCCAGCACGACGTCGGGGCGGCGGCGCCGGAACAGACCGGCGAGGCCGACCAGGGCCGTGAAGCCGACGAAGGACAGGGCCCGCGCCCGGATGTCGGTCTTGTCGGTCGGGAAGGGATGGACCCGGGTGATCTCGCCCCAGGGTGTGGGCCGGGTGTCGACGAGGCGGCCCCGCCAGTCGGGTTCGATCTCGTGGTGCAGGTACCAGGGCAGGGAGGTCACGACCTCGATCTCGTGACCGGCGCGGGCCCACCCCTCGACGATGGCGGTCATCACCACCCCCGTCGGGGCGACGTCGGGTTCGAAGTGGGGGCACAGGACCCGGATGCGCACCTCCTGAGCCTCGCACAGGCGCACCCCTCGTCCCGAGACGGCGACCCCCGACCCGGGTCCCGCCGGCTCGGCCCCGCTCAGGCGCCGAGGCAGGACCGCCAGAAGGCGAGGAGGCGGCGGGCCGAGGCCTCGGGGGTGAACTCCGCCGCTCGACGTCGACCGGCCGCCACCCGGCGGCGACGGTCCGGGCCGTCGTCGAGGGAGGCGGCCAGGGCGTCGACCCAGGCCCCGGGGTCGTCGGGATCGACGAGCACGGCGGCGTCACCGGCCACCTCGGGCAGGGCGGTGGCGTCGGCGGCCACCACGGGCACCCCGACGGCCAGGGCCTCGAGGACGGGCAGGCCGAAGCCCTCGTAGCGGGAGGGAAAGGCGACCACGTCGGCCCGGGCGTACCAGCGGGCCAGCTCCGCCGGCGCGACCCGGCCCCGGTGGAGGGCGATCCCGCCGAGGCGGGCCACCTGGGCCATCACGGCCTCGTGGGCGGCTCCCCTTCCTCCCGTGAGGACGAGGCGGACTCCCCCACCGTCGGGTGCCCGACGCCGGGCCAGGGCGGCCACCGCCTCGAGGAGCACGGCGTGGTTCTTGTGGGGGTGGGTGACGGCCGGGTAGAGGATCACCACCTCGTCCGGCGCCACCAGCGCCGCCAGCTCGCGCCGCGCCGCCGGACCGGGACCGCCGTCCACGTCTCGTCCGGCCCCCGCCACCAGTCGGGGGTCGACCGACGAGGGAACGGGCACGACCCGGTCGGGATCGAGCCCGAAGCGCTCGACGACGCCCGCCGCGACCCACCGGGACGGGGTGGCGACGGCGACGGCCGCCCGGGCGCTGCGGGGCAGGGCCCAGGCCAGGTAGCGGGCCTTGACGGTCGAGAAGTTCGCCGCCAGGTCCAGGGGTTGCAGGTCGTGGATGGTGAGGGCCGCCGGGGCGCCACGAACGGCGGGGAGGCGACCGCCCATGTGGTGCACGAGGTCGACGCCCCGGGTCCGCGCCGCCAACCAGGTCGACTCGATCCCCATCCGCAGGGGCCGGCGCCGGGCGGACAGGGGGCCCTCGACCGTCAGGGGGGCGAGCTCCGGATGGGCCGCCACCAACCCCGCCGAGCCCGCCACCGTGATGCGGGGCCCGGTCGACGTGACGCCGGGAAGGGCGGCGACCGCCTCGACGAGACGGGTGGCGTACTCCTCGCTTCCCCCGACCCGCCCCGGATCGAGCCAGCAGAGGTTGACGACGACGTGGGGCCGGGGATCGGTCATCGGGCGGCGTCGGCGTAGACCTCGACGAGGCCGGCGGCGCACGCCTCCCAGGTGAAGCGGGCGGCACGGCCGCGACCGGCCTCGGCCAGCTCGGCTCGGCGGGCGGGGTCGTCGACGAGGGCGTCGAGGGCCGCGGCGAGGGCGTCGACGTCGGTCGGGTCGACCAGGACACCGGCCTCGCCGGCGACCTCGGCGGTGCTCGTCGTCGCCGAGGTCACGACCGGGGTGCCGTGGGCCATGGCCTCCAGGACCGGCATCCCGAACCCTTCCCGCAGGCTGGGCCAC